>JAPDPN010000019.1:23610-33677 GCA_034506455.1 Candidatus Zhuqueibacterota bacterium
CGAAAAGCCGTCTCCATGGCCTCCTTTTGTTCGGGGATAAGGGTCTCCGAAGAGGTAAGGATTGCCTTGAGCGGCAAGTAAAGGCCGCGGTCGAGCATGTATTTCGCCAACACATAGATCGAAGAGGGGTAACCGTCGATCGCCTGAATGCCGTATTCGGCCATGGCATCGAGGTAACGCTCAAAGGTGCTCTCGGACAAATGGTAGGAGGACATGACCAGCTTGTTTTCGGCCGGATTGAGCTGCCAATAGCGTCCGCGCGCCGCTTGTTTCGTCAGTAGTTCGCCTTTCAAGGTGGCGTAGCGGTCACCCGGCGCCAGTCCGGCCCAACGCCGCTGCCGCGAGAGCATGGCGTACTCAAAGCCGACGTTGCGCAGATCGCGGTAGAGGGTCAACGGCGTGCCGGTGGTGCCGCTGGTCCGGCAGCGGTAGAGCAGCGGCAGCGAGGCTTTTTCGGAAATAAAATCCTGCGAACGGCGGCGCACCATCTCTTTTTCCACAAAGGGCATGAGGACAAGGTCATCCAACGTCCGTATATCTTCGGGTCGGACGCCGAAAACCTGCATGGATCCGCGGTAATATGGCACGTGATCAAACGCGTCGCGGATCAGCGTTTGCAGTTGTTCGAGCTGATAGGCGCGCAGATCCGCAGTCGACCACCATTGGGATTTTTCCAAAAACCGGCTGAACCGGCGCGAGGGACTGATCACTCGCTTCACCAAAGCATGTTTGACGCCGTTCAGCGTTACCCCCAAGTCGATATCGCTTATAGACAGCTTTTTCATCTTGTACTCCGTCAAAATTCTTATCCTTTTGCTACAGTCTGCCCGCTCTAAGCGGCATATGGCTCCAGCCTTTACGCGACCTCAATTCGTCGAACGTGCGTTTGTGCACGAGGCTGGAGTAAAGCGATACGTATCGCTGCGCAATGCTCTCAATCGAAAAATGCCGGGCGATGTGCTCTACGGCGCGGCTGCCGATCCTTTGCCGCAACGAGGGGTTGTTGATGAGCACGCGCAGCGCCGCGGCAAAGAGAGCCGAATTTTCCGCATCCACCAGCAGGCCATAGCGGCCGTTCTGCAGAATCTCGTCGGTAATGCCTGGCAGTCGGTTGGCAGCTACCGGAAGGCCGCAGGCCATCGCCTCGAGGACGGCGTTGGGCTGCCCCTCCACTCGACTGGGGTGAACGTAAATGTCCGCAGCCGCCATGTACTCGTGCACGTTCTGCTGCCGACCCATAAAACGAACCGTGTCTTCGAGGCCGAACTCGCGAATCATGCGGCGCACCTGCTGGACAAAAAGGTGCGTTCCGATCTGCATCTCACCGGCCAGCTCGCCCGCGTCGAGAGGACCGACCACCCACAGACGGATACGCTCACGCGACGCCGGCTCCAGGGCGTGCAGCGCCCGCAACAACAGATCGAGACCTTTGCGGAACTCGACCGAACCGACGGTGAGCAGAATGACCTTGTCGTCGGCGCTGTGAAACCGCTGCCGCAACCGGAGCTTTTCTTCGTTCGTGACCGGCCGAAACAATTCGGTATCGACGCCGTTGGGGATGCGCACGATTTTCTCTTCGGGCAACCCTGCCGCCAAGCATTGCTCGGCCAGGTCCTGCGAAGTTGCCACGAACGCGTCGGCCAGATTAAAGATAGAGGTATGCAGCCGACCGAAACGACGCCGATTGATGGCCGCCGGGCCGTCCAGCCGCTGATTGGTGAGCTTGGTGATCAGCGGCAGCTTTGCAGCCGAAGCGGCCAAATTGACCTGGGGATGAAACCCGTGCGCATGCACAATCTCGAACTTGGGCGCATACTCTTTTACGGCGCGATAGAGGGCATAGCCGTAGGATAGGCGGCCGAAGGGCGAAAGACGATTGCGCAACACGCGCTCAACGATGATCCCCTCGTATTCATCGATGCCCACCAGACCCTTTTCATGGGTGCCGCTCAGCACGCGCACAAAGCAGCCGAGACGCTGCAGCTCCTTGCCCAGCCGATGTCCCTGCAGACCGGCGCCAGTAAATTCCGGCGGATAAAGCCAATGTGTCATGAGAATGCGCATGCTCCTCTCCTTATGCGCTCCTGTAGTTCATACGAAACGCACGCCGCAAATGATAGCGAAAAACGATCTCATAAAGTCGGTGTGAAGCCTCCAGTTGTATGTGGCGAATCGATTTGCCCGCGGCGACAATCCAAGGGGCCGTCACTCGGTTGACCACCAGGCCGCGGATGAAATATTTCAGCTTCTTTGTCCAGTGTTGTTCGGGCGCCAAGACGCCGTAGCGCTGCACCAACAGCTTGCGAAGCTCGGGCGATTTGCGGTACCAGCGATAAACGGCCTCTCCATAGACCTGTCCCTTGCGAAAATATCCTTCAACCGTAAGCGGATGATGATGAACCGCCACGATGTCGCTTATGTAAATAAATCGCATTCCCTGCAGAACCAGTCGAGATGAGAATTCGGTATCTTCGGCTGCGGGCAGCGTTTCGTCAAAGCCTCCCGCTGCAAGAGCCGCGCTCCGTTCCATCGACGTGTTGGCCGCCCGATAATCCTGCCACTCCAGTTCCGCAATCGGCAAATGATCGAAACGGGTCTCCGTGTCGCCTATCCTGCCCTGCTCCGGCGTACGAACGGCCTCGGACATGCTTACGCGGCCAAGAATACACACTCGGCTGCCGAAGTGAACCTGCCACTGCAGGTGCAGGCCCAAAACATCGGATTTAGGAATGGTGTCGGCGTCCAAAAAGACAACATAGTTGCCGCGGGCGGCTGCTAATCCCGTGTTGCGGGCCGCTCCTGCGCCGCGGCCTTGTCCTTTCAGCCAGGTAAAGTCCAGGGGCGTGCTTTTCCCATACTCTTCGAGCATATCCGGCGTACCGTCGGTAGAGTGGTCGTCTACCACAATGACTTCGAAATAGTCGCGCGGCAGCGTCTGCTCTTCGAGCGCTGCCAGAACCCGCCGCAGCGTGTTGCGGCGATTGCGATTGGGAATGATGACCGAAAGGCGAATATTCGTCTCCATCAAAGCGTCTCCGTTAAACCGTTTGCAGATTTTTGATCATCAACCATTCGGACCGCGTAATCGTTTTGCTGAGTGCGAGAAAAACCAGATAAACGCCGGCGCCCATAAACAGATTGCCAAGCCCTGGAAACCGGCCGCCGGTTAAAACGATGATCATCAGCAGTGCGCCGAGGCTTGGCCGCCACAGATGGCAGGCCATGGAGAATCGAAAGAGCCGTCGATATACGGACGCCCACTCGATGACCATAAAAACGGCTGCGCCTGCAAGGTAGGCAACCGCAGCACCTGCCGGTCCCATGTACGGCGCGGCGAGCGTCACCACTGCAGCGGCCGTCGCGGCTGCCGCCGCATTGGCAGCCAAATCGTGCTTTTGCAGGTTGCCGCTCAAAAGGGCGGCTGAAAAAATCGGTACCAGGCTGAACGGTACGAGCAGCCAGGCAAGAAGCTTGAGCACTAAAGCGGCGGCCGCCAGATGTTGACCGTAGAGGAGCCGAATGATCTGCTCGGCGCCGAAGGAAATCATCGCCGCAAGCGCAACGGTCATGATGAACATGTATTTAAGCGACCTCACGAACAGGAAGCGAAAGTGTCGCGGTTTGGCGGCCAGCATTTTCGAGGCCGTCGGCAAAATGGCCTGTCCGTAGGCGTTTGGAATGCAGAGCGTCAAATCCGCCACTTTGTGCGCCGCATTATAAATGCCGGCGGTTTCTTCACCGCAAAGCTTGGTCAACAGCAGCGTCGGGGCCGTCCAAAAGAGGCTGTTGCTGATGTTGATGAGCGAGAAAGAGGGAATCATGCTCACCAGGAACCGCATGGTTGGCGCATCCAACCGCCATTCCGGCTTGACCAACCGGTGCACATAAGGCAAAAGAATGATCGTCGGTAAAACTTTGCTGAGGGCGATGATCACGGCAATCGTCCGCACATCCGCGCCGAGCTGCAGCGCCGCCAAGCCGAAGAGGGTCTTGAAAAGGCTTTCTCCCGTATAGGCGAGGGATACTTTCGGCAGCTGTTCGGCGGCATAGAGCAGCGAGCGACCGGCAAAAAAGGCGGAAGCCGGCACCAATGCCGTCGCAAGGGCAATGGAAGCAAAGATCGTATCCGGCTGCGGCCGCATGAGCAGCACCAAGCCGATCATCCCCAACGCTGAAATCAACGATGTCGCGCCGAAAAGCATGAGGCTGTGACTATAATACAGACCGGCTTTTTGCGGCGTACGCGCCGCTTCGCGCACAACGACGTTCGTCAGTCCCAAATGGCAAAAATTATTGAACAGGTTGAAAAGCGACAAAGCGAACGCCAGCGAACCGAGCGCCGAGGCGCCGAGGGTTCTCGCCGTCATCATCCAGAAAAGAAAGGTGCCGCCGCGGTTGATGAATTCCGCTGCCGAACGTGCGCCGGTGTTAAAAACCAATCGTCGCGCGACGCTCATCGCCCGCACCTCCCCTTGAATTCTGATCCATACGCAGCATCGCTTCCACCAGAGCCAGCAGTCCCCAAAAGGTCAGCAGCAAAGTGTAGCACTCTTTGTAGCTCTTGTCCGTCAACGCTTCGACCAAATAAGCCAAGAAAGCGGCAACAATGCCGATCGCCGTTGCGGTAAGAAACGGATCGCGCAACTGTACGGCGCGCCACATACGTTTTCCCGCCGCAGTTAACAGCATTACATAAGCCGCTAAACCAACCAGTCCCAGTTCGACGGCGTAAATTAAATAGTTGTTGTGCACCGGCGCTTTGCGGGTAAAGACATCCTCTGCCAGCCAATACTCGTCCAAAAGCGTACCATAATTGTTGATCCCGCAGCCGAAAATAGGATAGTCTTTAAGAATGGCCAAGGCAACCTTTGACGTGGTAATTCGCGTCTGCGCGGAGCCGTTATCAGGGCCGAACAGACGATCGACGATCGGGCGATAAAAGATGATAAAAAGCGCCAATCCGATCAGGCAAAAGATGCCGATGCGTGCAGCCGCGCGCATTGTAAACAGACGGCGCCGCATGAGAAGGAAAAGAGTCGCGGCTGTCGAAATCGCAAGGCCGAGCCAAGCGCTGCGCGTCATGGTGGCGAGAATGCCGAGGATGCCGATCAACGAGGCGAGCAAAGCCAGGCGATACATGCCGCGGCGGCGTTCGGTTAAGGCAATCACCATGGCAAGCGGCAGCACGAATCCTTGATAGCGCGCCAAATGGTTGGGATTGCCGATGGTGCCGCCGGAGCGGTAATAGGTTTCGAAATATTCTTTGGATTCGATCAGCTCTTTCGAGACGCCCAACTTGGCTGCAGCCAGCCATTTAACGGTTTGCGGGTAAAAGGTCATCAGGTTGGCCAAGACCGTTTCGACGATCAAGGCGATAAAAAGGCCGGAAAGGGCGAATTGTAAATCTCTGCGGCTGCGAATATTGTCTGACAAGAGCCAGAAAAAGAGAATGGCTTTGATAAGGTTCAGCAGATCAAAGCTGCTCCACAGCAGGTCGGCTGCCTGCAGCATCGACAACAAATAGGCTGTAAGAAGCGCCAAAGAGGGCAGCAGCAGGGCAGGGAAAGCCGCCTTTTTGTCGCGGCGTCGGCTCTGCAGAAGATTCGCAATAAGCAGCAGCGCCATTAAAATGTCGGTGAGGCTCAAAATGAGGCCGTCGGCGCCGCCAGGGCTGGGCCGCCGCAGAAAGGTGTAATCAATATTCAAAGGTACGGCAATCATCAAGACGGTGATCAAGACGCGTCGGCGTTCAGGACAAAGGATAAAGGCAACGAGGATCGCGGCGCCGATCGCCGTAAGCAACAGCAGCCATATGGAAAAGCGGCTGAGAAGCGCCATGAAGCCGATCAAAGCAGCTGCCGTCATCGCCTGCAGGCCGAGCCTTTGCCCTGGAATCGTCTGTGCCGTAATCATGAAATCTTCTCCCTATAACAAGCGGCGATAGAGGCCGTCGGGTATATCCAGTTTGCGGCGGTTGAGCGTGACGCCGAGGAGGTTGGCTTGAGCGGCGGTTAAGCGCTGTTTCGCGCGCTGCGCGCTTTCCCAACGCGTCAAACCGGCGCGCACGACGATGATCACGCCGTCCACGGCCGCGGCAAGCGTCAAAGCCTCCACGCGCGTCAGCACTGCCGGCGAGTTAAAGACCACATACTGAAATTCCGCCCGCCACGTCTCCAGGAGCTGCGCAAACGCGTCGCTGCTCAACAGCTCGACCGGATTGACGCGCGGCTTGCCTGCAGTCAGCACCCAGAGGTTGCTGTCCGTTACCGGTCGCGCCGATTCGCGCCAATCGCCCTGCGTTTCGATCAATTCGGCCAAGCCTCCCTCCACCGGCACGCCGAAAAAGCGGTGAATGGAAGGAGTCGCCATGTCCGCATCGACGAGCAGCACACCCTGTTTTTCTCTGGGCCGGACAAACGGCGAATCGGTCTGCTTTTGCCAATCGGAGAACAGTTTGCCGTTTACGGGAGGCTGCGACGTCAGGCGGCGAAAGTCCTGGGTAAAGATCTGATCGCATTCGCTCTTTTCCCAAAGCCGTTCCATGGCGCCGCCGGTGGTCTGCTTTTCCTTCAAGCGTGAAAGGATGCCGCCGCCGAGCAAAAAGGAAAGGTAGGTGGCGATGGTCGCCGATCCTTCATGGGCGGTCGTATCGGCGATGGAAAGCACCTGGACGTTCTGCCGAAGATTGAGAATGCGGATATGCTCCCGCAGATCGTAAAAGTCGCTGGTTATTTCGCGCGGCATGGACAAAACAAAGAGACCGCCGTTAATCTCTTGTCGGGCGGCTGTTGCCGTACGCGGGCGACCTTCGGCTTCGTAAAGAATTTCATGAATATAGCTCATCCTAGTGGCCTCCTATTCAAATCACCGAAAGGAGCTCGGTTAAATCGACGGCGTCGAAAAGATCCTTCTTTTCCCAAATAATGCTCTTTCGCGGTTTAGCTTTCGGTGCCTCGTCTCGCGGCGCAGCAGTACGAACCGGCGGCTCGGCAGCCTTGGGAATAACGGCACCTTGCGGGGTTGTCGGCCATGGAGCCTTTGAACGCGGCGCCATAATGACGCCCCTCTGCAGCAGCTCGTCGATCAAGGCTTCCTCTATGCGCGGCCGTTGCTCTGATGCCGCCACGGTCATTGCCGCGTCGCACATTTGGTTGATGAGCCGCGGAATGCCCTCCGACAGCCTCCCGATGCGCTGCATCGCTCCCCGCGTAAACCATGACACATCCTTTGCGCCCGCAGCAGCCAAGCGATGGCAGATATAAGCCGCGGACTCTTCCGGCGTCAGGCGCGCCAAGTTGACTTGACAGGCGATCCGCTGCCTAAGCTGTATCATTTCCGGCTGTTTGAGATAGACATCGAGCTGCGGCTGTCCGGATAGAATGATCTGCAGCAACTTGTGCGATTTGGTCTCCAAATTGGAGAGAAGACGAATCTCTTCGAGCGCCTCGGGCGAAAGATTCTGCGCCTCATCTACGATTAACAAAGAGATGCGCCCGTTGTTATACTCCCGCACCAGAAAGGTGTACAGCTCAATCAGCAGGTCGGCCTTGTCCTTGCCTGTGGGAATGAGACCGAAATCGCGGCAGATGAAACGCAGCAGTTCGGTCGGATTCAAAGTGGTATTGAACACCCAGGCGAAATTGACTTGGGAGTTCAGCCCCTCGAGCAGGGTACGGATAATCGTGCTCTTGCCCAACCCCGGCTCCGCCACCACGGCGCAGATGCCGCGGCGCAAGCTCACGGCTGCCGTCAACCGCTCCAACGCTTCGTGATGCGTGGCGCTGCGAAAAAGAAAGCGCGGATCCGGCGTGTTGGCAAAGGGCTCTTGCTTGAGGTTAAAGTACTTGAGAACCATGATTATCCTCTCATTCGTTCAGATTGGCAGAGAATACCGCCGCTTCAGGGACGCGGAAGCGTGTGGTCGGACTAAAAAGTTCCTCCACCGTTGTGTTGAAAATCTCGGCGGCCTTGCTTTTGAACTGTTCGGTCGGTTCGATGCGGCCGTTCTCCACCATGGACAAATAGGTGGACGAACAGCCCAACAGAATCGCCAGTTCGTATTGCTTGATGCCGCTTTCCCAGCGCTTGATTTTCAGCTGATTGCGCATGACCCTAACTCCTCTTTGACTTTATTGATAAACTTTTGTTGCCGGTTCGGCAAGCGGCCGTTTGGTCGGCGGATGCAGAGCAGCGATGCGCGGATCGTCGGAGACCACGGCGATCAGCGTCAAACCGGTAGCCGCTTCTGCATCATCGACCGAGTAAATCGACCGGTCAAAGTGCTCTACGGCAACTACCCACACCATTCCAATTAACAAGCCGATGCCGACAGAGAGGACCAACAACACGACGATGCTCCGTCCGCAGGGGGTTGTGGGCAGGTTTCCCCAATCAACCACCTGCACCTGCACCAGGTACTCCTTCTTGTTGGCGGCCAGTCGCGCTTCCTCGCGATGCCGGAGCAGCGCGGCATAGACCTGCTTTAACTCCTCGATGCCGATCGTCCGCCTGCCCAGCTCATACTCTTTGCGCGACAGGTCGGAGATTTTTCCCGCCAATTCGCTCATGCTGCGCGTCAGTTCGCTCTCCTGCGCCTTGAGCATGCGTACCGCCGTCTGCTCGGCTTCGATCATTGAGGCAATTTGCCGTTGAATTTCCGTTTCGGTGGCTTGAATGTCCTGCAGAACCGCCTGAACCTCCGGGTGCTTGTCCGTATACTTGAGCCGCAGCGTGTTGCGGCGATTCTGCAGCTGCAGAAGGTTTTGACGCAATTGATTCAAGTGGTCGGCCGGACTCCATTCTCCGTCGGAAAGCGAAACAACGGCAGACTCGTTGCCGGCTTGTCCCTGTTCCTGCAGCGCCCGCAGACGCGATTCGCGTGCGATCCTCTGCGCCCGTACGCGCGTCAGTTCCCGATCAAAATCCGCCATCGAGGCGAAAAGAATCTCCGACTGCCGATCGGGCAGCAGCACCTCTTCGGCGTTGCGAAACTGCAGTCCGTTGTATTCGAGGCTGTCGATGGTGCTCTTGAGTTTGGTAATCTGACGATCGAAAAATTCGAACGCCCGCTCGTCTCGGCTGAGCCGCGGCCGCTGCTGCTGATATTGCCGGATGACGCAGTCGACCACCTCTTTTGCCGTGTAAGGATCGTCGGCGCGAAAGGTGATGACCAACACGTTGGTGTCCTTTTCGCGTTCGACCTTCAGCTCGCGCAGCAGCCGCTCGACCTGTCTAGTTTTATCGTCGGCGCCGTCTCTCTGCTTTTTGCCCGAACCCAGATCGATCTCCTCGACAACCTTTTCAAGGGTGGAGCGGCTCTTGATGAGCGATATCTCGGTGCTCACTGGGTCGTAGGACGAGCGTCCGCCCGGCGCACCGATCTGCTTTTCATAATCGTCGACATGATTGACCAGCACCTTGGCAGAGCTCTCGTATTCCGGCTTTTGCAGAGCATAGTAGAACAGGCAACCGATAACAGCCGCCGCCAGCCACAGCAGAATGATTTTCCCTCTGTGGCGCATCATTGTCAAAAGGGCGGCAAACGTCAACGGTCGATCGAGAGCATCTTCCGAAATCATATTTCTGTAGAGACTACTTTCCATCAAAAGCCCGCTGATAGTAAACGGCTCGGCTGTAGACATCGAGCGGCGTAAGGACGATGCGATAGAATTGGCTTGCCCAAGCGTCGACGTCGGCAATAAAAGTCTTTGGAACATAGACGAGATCGAATGCCTGCAGCGCCAGATCGTTTGCGGCAAGTTTGGCGGCGTTCTTGTTCAGCGTCAGATCGAGACGCAAAGCCGTAACACCGTTCTGCTCGTCGCGGCGCAGCAGCATCACGCTGTTCATTTTTGCGCCGTTTGTCGGACCGCCCGCAGCGGCAATCGCCCTCAACACCGACATGCCCCGTACCAGCTCATAGCCGCCCGGCTGCTGTACCTGTCCCATGACGTACACACGCCTGCCGCCGGCACTGCGCAGAAAAACGGTGACCTCCGGGTCGACCAGAATGTCCGCATACGCCTGGGTGATCAGGTCGTCCAACTTGCTGATCGTCATGCCGACAA
>JAPDPN010000020.1:0-33170 GCA_034506455.1 Candidatus Zhuqueibacterota bacterium
GATTCTTTACCCTTCAAGTTTTTAGTTTTTTCTTTTTCGCTGCAGGAAAGAGAATGTTATTGAGAATCAGACGATAACCGGGAGAATTTTTATGCAAAGCGAGTTGTGTCGGCGGATCGTTGATCAGGTGCTGATAGTCTTCCGGGTCATGACCGGCGTAAAACGTAAACGTTCCCTTACCAAAGTTGCCGTGCAGATATTTGACCTGTTCGGTGCCTTCGGCCTCGGCCAAAATGACTACACTTTTTTTGATCAACGATTTGCGAAAGCCGGTCGTTTGCCCCATAAATCCTTTGACCGCATTGACGTGATTCTGCGTCAACATGGTCGGCACCGGATCATATTTGGCTGAAAACTCGAACAACGTAAAAAAGTCCGCTTCGGCTCCTCGCAGGGCAGGCGCGTAGCTGGGAGGGATATCGATGTCGGAATATTCGTAAATCAAAGGGTTAGTCTCAATGCGAAAATTTTCAAAAGCCAGACAATTAGAATAATCCAATTTTTGAGCCGCATTTGCATCAGGGGGATCGCCGTCAAATACCGACTCGACAATGTCGACTCCTTCCGCCGCCAAGGCGATGTCGAACGTATCCGTCGCCGAACACATGGCAAAGACGAACCCTCCGCGCCGGATGTACTCTTTGATGGTTAACACCACCGCTTTTTTCAGTTCCGACACTTTGCTGAAACCCATGGCACGCGCCATCGCTTCGTTTTTAGCGACCTCATCCTGATACCAGTCGGCATTGCGATAGTTGGCGTAAAACTTTCCGTATTGACCCGTAAAGTCTTCGTGATGAAGATGGAGCCAGTCATACTGTTCCAATGCGCCGGTAAGCACTTCACGATCCCAGACCACATCAAAGGGGACTTCAGCGTACTCCAGCGCAAGAATGACGGCATCGTCCCACGCCTGCTTGTTTGGCGGGGCATAAACGGCGATTTTCGGCGCCTTTTCGAGAATCACCTTTTCCATATTTTCCTGCTCGATCGTCGCATAAATCTGCGCCGCTTCCGCTTCAGAAACGAGCCGATAAGAAACGCCGCGCACCCGCAGAATTCGCTCCAGCTCGGGCGAAGCATCGCTTAAAAATGCGCCGCCCAAATAATTGAGCAGCCATTCGACGGTCATCCCTTTGGTTAAAGCCCAATAAGCGGCGCCGTAAGCTTTGAGATGATCGGTTTGCGTCAGATCCATGGGAATTAGGAGCCTTTGCGCGTGCAGGGAAATGGGGAAGGTGCAAAGGAATACGGCCATCAAGAGAACTCTCAACCGTCTCATGGCAGTTCCTTTTCAAAACTTCGAATACGTTTTCTCGCTTCATCGAGATAAATTCCGGTGGGGAATTCCGCCAGAAGCTTTTCATAATAATGCCTGGCAGTAGTTTTATTGCCGGTGCTTTCCAACAGCACGCCGATCGAAAAAAGGGCATAATCGCGGTAGAGGGATTTTTCATTTTCATAGACAGCCTGGTAAGCCTGAACGGCGCGGTCATATTGTTGCGCATTTGTGAAAATCTGCGCCAGCTGCAGTTGCAGATAGTCGCGAAACCGAGCCGACGGCGCTTCGGTCAGCCGTTTAGAAAGCAACTCTCTTGCTTCCTCCAATCTACCGCGACGGCGGAGAAGGTCGGCCTGAGCCCAAACGAAGGCACCGACGGAATCGCTCTGTGCGTCCTGGAGCAGCATGGAGAGCTGCAAAAGATCGTTTTCAAGCAAAAGGCTTTCACCGCTTAGAGCGGCCTGCAGCGCCTGTTGGACTGTTTCCTTAGCGCCGCGAAAGTCATTTTTATAAAGCTGCAGTCTGGCTGTGTGGTACATTGCCTCGATATATCTAGGTCCGGCGGGGTTGGTTTGTGCTCGAACCGCAGTCACTCGCTCTTCGGCTGTAGTGAAATCACCGCGCAGCATTGCGCATTCGGCCAGGCGCAGCATCAGTGCCGCTTTCTTTTCCTCGTCGGTTTGTTCTTTCAGGCTGCTTTGAAAAGCGGCTTCAGCTTGGGAAAAATCGAAAAACTGTTCGAGGTAGATTTTTCCAAGCTGTTCGTAGGCCTCGGCCCGTTCGGTCCGCTGCCTGGCCGTTTCTCCGATTTGGCGCAGAACGCTTTCAGCCTCGCGGAATTGCCTGCGGTTCAAATAAACCTGCGCCATCTTTCGCCGAGCGGCCAGTACGTATGGGGTTTCAGTTCCTTTTTGCAGGATCAACAGCAGCGCCTTTTCCGCTTCCGCCGTTAAGCCGGCGCGAAAGAGTTCTTCGGCAAGTTCATAAATTATTTCGCCCTGATGAATCGGCGGCGATTTTTTGCTTCCCGCAAGAGCGGACAGAAATGCTTCGAAAGCAGCGGCACTCTGCAGAGCCTCTTCATAGCGGGAATTCTTGACCGCCAGATCGGTTCGTAGTAAAGCCGCAGCCCAAGCGACTTCCGGCTTTTGCTTTTCCGCTTTGCGAAGAATGGACAGCGCTTTTTCGACATCGACTTGATTTTGCAGAAAATACTCTCTTACAAAAGCAGACTGCTGCGGATTTTCCTGCATCAGCAGGAGATATTCGTTGATCATTTCTTCCGGTTTTTTTGCCGTACCGTAAAGCCGTGCAAGGTCGAAGGTAAATGCACTCGGCCGGTTAAGCTGCGTTCGTGCGGTTTGGTAGGCTGCTATCGCTTCCTCAAAAAGGCCGACCTCCTCTAAAGTTTGACCGAGGATGGCGTACATGCTTTCGTCTTTGGGATTTTCCACCATAATTCGCCGCCACTCCGCCTTTGCCTCTTTGTCCTTACCGGTATGATAATCTATCCATGCTAAATCGATACTGTAACGAACATCGCGACGCCTGGTTTGTAAGGCTTGAATAAAATCACGGAGCTTGTTCCATTCTACTGCCTCTTTGCAGGTTCTCTTGGCACCCAAATAAGCGCCGAGATCGGCCGGATTGGCCAAACCGAGACGAATATAATAATCGGCCGCCTGCGCATACAAATTGGCTTGTTCAAATGCGTCGGCAAGGCGTCGAAGATTTTGAACTTCCTGTTGCGGGAGAGTTTGAGCGTAAAGGGAAAGAGCGGCGAAAATTCCGATCGCCTGCCATTTCCACAGTTTATGGTTTTTCCGTTTCATTGCGAATCAAGATGTTAAGGTACTGCTCGATAATCTGCAGATAATCGCGGCTAAAGCCCTCTTGTTTTGCGCGTAAAAGATCTTGGCGAAGCTCGTCGCTATGTTCACCGAGATCTGACGGCAGCTTGCCCGCGTTTTGCGGTGTGAACGCCTTGGCAGTTTCCGCCTGTCTCTCGCGGCTGAATTCGCGCTCGTTGACCGACTTTTGTGCATCCAGCATCCGCGACAAAATGCGATTCTGCCGTTGAATCGTGTCGCGCGTAATCTGCTGCGAAAACAAATCCTCTTCGACCTTTTTCATATCTTCGGCAATCTTGTCCAAGCTGCCGAGGATTTCTCGCATACCCGCTGCTTCGCGCGCCAGCGTTTCCATAGACTTGCGCACCTGCTGCTGCTCGGCGGCAAGCCGCGACATTGCCGCCTGCATGCCGAGAAAGGATGGATTGGAGGAGAGCTGCTCGGTCTGTTGGTTGATGCGCTGCTGTGAGTCGCCCAACTGCTGCATTTGTTGGAGAAACTGTTGATAACTCATGCCGCCGGTGCCGCCCTGCTGCATCATGGCCTGCATTGAGGTCTGCAGGCGGCGAACCGCCTCGTTGAGTGCCGCGAGCGCCTCCTGCTGACGCTGCGCCGCCGCACGCTGATCCCTGGCCTCCAATTGGCGAATCGCCTCATCCATCTGCCGCATGGCTTTGCCCATGGATGAAGAAACTTGACTCTGAATACCGAAATTTTCCTTCATTGCTTTGGCGGTCTCTTCAGCAACCCGCTGCAAGGCTGATTTGATTTCCGCTTGTCGTTCCGCCGTTTCCGGAAAAGCAGCGCTGTTGCGGGCCAGTTGTCGGCTCTGCAGCAACAAGTCTTCCTGCTGCTGCGAGAGCGCCAGTACATCACGGCTGGTTTTGCGCATCGCTTCAAAGGCTCGTCTCTGCATTTCGCCGGACATCATAGCGCTCATCTTTGCCAGGGAACCGGCAACGGATTCAAAAGACTCGGCTGCTTCCGAGGCATCCTGTGAGGCTTTTTCCAGCCTGCCTTCTTGGAAAGCGTCTGCAAGCCGGTTAAGAGTGCTTTTCAATTTCTGATTGGACAGCTCCTGAAGCGCATCATGCAGCGGCGAAGGACTCTTGCCCAGCTGTTCATCCAGCTCTTGGAGGGTTTTTTCCAACTGGGCGGCATCGGCATTAATCTGCTCCTGTTCCTTTTTTAATTTTGCTCGATCCGAAGACTGAGAGACGTCTCGGGAGATCTTTTCCTCCCGCTCAGCTAAATCTTGCGCAATCTTTTGCGCTTGTTCGATCTGCTGCTGCAACTTGAGCTGCTTTAAAAGATCGATGGTGCGATCCAGGGCTTTATCATACTCCTCGAATCTCTCCATGAGCTCCTGCATGGCCCGATTGATCGTCTCCTGATCGAGCCTTTCCATGGCCTCGCGCATTTTTTCAAGCGCCTTTTCCAGCTCCGGCGTCAGAATCTGCTCGTAAAGCTCGCGAATTTCTTCGAATTTTTTCATGGTTTCGGCAGAAAACAAGTTTCTGCGCTCGATTTGTTTTACTGTCTCTTCGAGCTGACGAGCTGTCTCGGCAATTTGTTCGCGAATCTCTTCTTGCTTCTGCAGCACGCTTTCCAATTCGTTCTTCCGTTGCCAATCCAGGCCTTGGTCGCGCTTCAACTGCATGGACAATTGCTCGGCTTTTTGGCGTAAATCGCGGGACTTTTGCCGGACCTGTTCAAAAACATCCGTCGCCTCCTCCTGCCTGGAACTTATTTCCTGGTACATCTCATATAGAGACGGAAAGCGCGCTTTCTTTACGGCGCTTTTGCCGCTTTTGGGACCTCCAATTTGGTCATTGTCGAAAGCTTGGACAAAGAAATAAAGCACGTCCGTGGGAAACATGTCCAGATCGTTCACGTTCCAGCTCAAGTTTACCCGCACGGAACTGCCGCCGAATGAAGCTTCGATCGGTAAAAAAGAAAAGGCCGCCGAGTCGGCCTCGCCCTCGCCGCCGGCAACGATCTGGTATGCAAGCTGGAGCCGCGAAATTCCGTAATCATCCTGGGCTTCAATCAAAAGCGGAATCGTCATATCGTCGCCCAAATTGATGTCCTGAACAGGCGAGAGGATTTGCACAACGGGCACCGCATCGGGCAAAATTCTCAGACGATAGGTCAAGGGGGCATCGTTCGTATTGCCGAAAGGATCGGAAAACTCCAGCCGATAATCGAGTTCCCTTTCCAGGCGAAAGGCCGCCGTCATCCTGCGCCCTTTTAAGGTCATCGGCAAACGGCTCGAATCAGAGAAACAGATCGATGCCCATGCCGGGGCAATGCTCGCGACGGCAGTCAATTCCACGGTACTTCCGCGCAGGGCAGTGACATCACCGATATTTTCTTCGAGCGTATAAGCAGGGAGTTTGGAGTAAGCCGGCGGTTTGACTTGAACTTGCAGATTTTTCAGCATCGGCCTTTCGATCACCGAGATGTGAAACAGGCGAGACCGATGCGGCCCTGCGGCGACAAAATAGACGAGCGAGTCGCGAACCGCCTGAAGGGTGTATCGAAACGAGTCGTCGGCCGCCTTTTGGAGGATAAGCCGTTCTGTTCTGCTTTGTTGTTTAAGCGTCAATGTGATCTGTGCGAGGGTACTGTCTGAAGCCCAAGCTGTTATGACGATCGGTCTGCCTTTGATAACAACAGCATCTCCAGGTTGAACAATAAAGCGAACCGCCTGGCGTTCAGGTGCTTTCCAAGGTTGTGCAATAAAGGCCATATTGACGGCCAACGGGCGAATACCGACGGATGCCAGAGCGGCAAAAGCTATAACGAAGGCAGCATGGAGTAGAGCTCTTTTTGCGGGTCTGGTATCCACGTGGCGCGTAAAGTCAACGCCTTCCAGGTCCCCGGCGGTTTTCGTCAGCGCGGCCTCCATTAGGGCCGGCGAATATCGTTCCTTGTCGCGCTCGAACTGCTCGAACAGTTGGAGGGCATTCACGAGTCTGTCGTTAATGCCCCGCAAAGAGGCACCAACTTGTGCCGCAGCTTCCAATTGCGCTTCTCGCTTGGGTTGCAGAGCCCTTTTGAAAAATGGGCGCAAAAAATAAAAGCCGCTGCCGAGCACTGCGGAATAAAAAAACAATGAAGCAGGCAAGAGAGACAGTTTTTCCTGCATCACCCAACGGAAGAACCCAAGAACAAGGAGGACTATAGAAGAAAAAAGCACTATACGGGAAAAGGCGATGCTGCCGATGACCAAAAGAGTACGGAGCCGATATTGACTCAGCCGTTTTGTGAGCTTTAGATATGTCGTTGCCGGCGGCTTCATTGGGTCAAAGCGTAAATGACAATGTTCGTTCCCATCTGCAGGGCTTGCTCTCGCACCTCGAAGGGATCGCCGTGTACATCTGCATCCGCCCAGCCGTCGGAAATGTTGCTTTCGTAGCTATAGAAAACGACCATTCTGCCCTCGTGAAAGTAAGCATAGCCTTTGGGCGGTTTGGAGTCATGCTCATGAATTTTCGGCAGCCCGGAAGGGAACTTAAAATGGCAGTGGTAGATATCGTGGGAAAAAGGCAGCTCTACCATCTCCTTGTCCGGAAAGACGCGAGCCATTTCCCGACGAAAAGAAGCATCCATGCCGTAATCATCATCGGCATAAAGAAACCCCCCTGAAGTGAGGTATTTGCGAAGACGCTCTACTTCCTGATCTGAAAAAGCGACGCGGCCGTGGCCCGTCATAAATAGAAACGGTACGGAAAAAAGCTCCTCATCCATCAAAGAAATACGGATTTCATCCTTTGCAGCCGGAACAGTGGTGTTCTCGCGCAAAAACTTGAGCAGATTGGGAATGATCGAGGGATCGTTGTACCAATCGCCGCCGCCGGAGTATTTGAGCCGAGCGATGACAAAACGGCCTTCTGTCGCTTCCTGAGCAGAGAGCTGAGACAGAAAAAGTAATAAAAGCCAGGTTGTCATTCGTCGAAACGGCATTGTCGTCGCGACAGCTTTTTACCTATTCTTCTAAATCAGGGTCTTTAATTTCAACAAAGACCTGCTTTTTTAGTTCATTGAGCCATTTTTGCAGCTCCTGCTGCCTTTTATAATTTATCGCCGCCTGTTCGATTCGGTCGTAATCCTTATCAAAATCCAATTCGCGCGCCTGTTCGCGGGCATTCAGTTTGAGAATATGAAAGCCGTAGGAGGTTTTCACGGGGTCACTGATTTCGCCCGGTTTTAGGCCGCTCAGCGCAAAGACGAATTCCTTTGCCATTCGTCTCAGCTGTTCAACTTCATATCGACCCAGATGGCCTTTGTCATTCTTTGTGGATGCATCGTCGGAATATTTAAGTACCATTTCCTCAAAATCTGCGCCGTTCATCAGCTCTTGATGAATCCGCTTGATCTTTTCCGCCGCAGCCAGTTCGTCTTCACGTTTCGGTTTTACGGCTACCAAGATGTGACGAGTCCTAAGCTTATCTCCGCGCTTTTCTTCCATCTTGATGATGTGAAAACCAAACTGCGACTCGACGACATCTGATATTTCACCAGGCTGAAGCTTTACGGCTGCTTCGACATATTCGCGCACCAAGTCGTTGCGTGAGACAAAGCCGAGATCTCCGCCGCTCTCTGCTGAACCTGGGTCGTCCGAGACCGCCTTGGCCAATTCTGCGAAATCTGCCCCAGCCAAAAGTCGTCGGCGTATTTGCATGGCGCGGTCCAGAGCTTCAAGGCGCGCCGATTCGCCGGGCTTGATTTCCACTAAAATATGGCTGATGTCCACGCTTTCATTGATTCTGCCGATCGAGTCTTTCTTGCTTTCAAAGAATTGCCGTACTTCTCGTCGTGATAACTTGATTTTTGACAGCTTTTTCTCTTGGACGGTGTTTGCCCTAAGTTCCTTCTCAATTTCTTTGCGGTAATTGCGCCGTATCTGCGAGAGAGGCATACCCAGCGCCTCTTCCAGCCTGCTCTCGCCTCCCGCCTGCTGGATGGCAGCCTGCATCTGCTGCTCCAAATAGGCATCCACTTGCCGCTCATCGGCTTTTATGGTATCGAGATCGGCCTGAATGACGAGCAGCTCCTTATTAACCAGATTGCGCAGGGCAATTTTGCGCATTTTTTGGAATTGGGCAGGATCGCGCACAGGGTCTATACCCATTTGCGAAGCCATCAGCCATGCCGTTTGGGTGACTTCGGAATCCAAGATAATCTCATCGTCAACAATCGCTGCAATTCGGTCCAAAAGGTCCTGTGCTCCAGCCGTCAAAATCGGTAGTAGAAAGAGAAACAGAATAATTTTTTTCATGTCTATTCCTTATTATACAAAGATCTCAGCTCGCCCCAATTGATCGATGCGTTTCTTTTGTCCTTTAATTCATTAAGGAGCCGATTGTATTCCTGATCGCGCTTATATGCTTTTACTTTTTGCTCGACCGCTTTGCGCGCTTCTTCGAAAGGCTGCTTTTCGCCCAGCGGATAAACTGCCGCCAATTTGACCACATAGTACCCGATCGGCGTTTGAATGGGCTGACTGATTTCACCCGGCTTCATGGTGGGAATTTTACGTTTCAACGCTTCGGGCAGAACAGAAAGCGGCACTTTTTCCACACGCCCCTCGGCGTTCTTGCTCTCGTGCTCGGACAGCTCTTTGGTCACGATGCCGAAACTCTCGCCGTTTTTGAGTCGCTGAAACGCCTCATCCGCGTTTGCGCCGCTTTGAGTAAAAATAATTTGCAGATCGTAAGAATTCTCAGGCCGAATGAATTCACCGCCTTTACTGTCATAATAGGCTCTGAGCTCCGTCTCGCTGACGGTCACCTTTTCATCGATGTTCTTTCTGATATACAATGCAAACACATAATCCCGTTCAATCTCGCGGAGCTTTTTTCTGACTTCCGGATCCTTGGTAAAACCTTCCTCCAGAGCCTGTTGATAAATGATTTCCTTGTCCAGCCAGCGTTGGAGATAATTCTGCGCCTGAACCTCGGAAATCTCTACTCCCTCCGGCTGCGGCAGAGCTTCCTTGAGCTCGGCCATTGTAAATTTGACGTCGCCGACTTCGGCAACGACCGGGGAAGAGCTTTTCCCCGGCCCTTTGCCGCATGAAAAAAGGACGGCAACAAAAAGGCTCGCTGCCGCCCAAAGTCCCTTGTAATTAAGCTGCACGATTTGCTTCCTTTTTCAAAATCGACTTGTTGATTACAATAGGCGTCGTCGCTTTCAGTTGATTCAACCAGGCATCCATTAACTCTTTCTGGCGAGCCAAGCGGTATTCCCGGCGAGCTTTGCGCAGCGTTTCCTGCAGATCCAAGAGTCCGCCCTCTTTACGATCCAAAACCTGAATAATGGCCCAGCCGGTGGCAATTTTTAAGGGTTTTGAGTACTCTCCTGCAGTGAGCCTGGCTGCGGTTCTCGCTACGGCGCCCTTTTCATCCGTCGAAAGCCAACCTATAAGGCCGCCGTTTTCTTTCGTTTCGAGGTCCTCGTTATATGCGGCTTCGAGTTCTGCAAAATCGGCTCCTCTTTGCAGTTGATCATAGATTTCATAGGCAAGCGCTTCGTCTTTGACGACAATTTGCCGTACCTGGACCTGCGCACCTTTTTCGAATATGTGTCTGTTTTGGTGATAAAACTGCTCGATCTCTTCGTCCGTCACGGTTATTTTATCAAACACCTCGCGGCGCCGTAGGCGATCGGCAAGAAGTTTTGTCTCTTCGCGCTGTACGAGCTTTTTTATCTCCGGTTTTTTGTCATAGCCTCTCTCATAGCCGTAGCGGGTAATCAAGCGTCGGGGAACGTTTCGGCTGAGAAAGGTCTTGATTTCTTTCGCAGTGGTGAGATAAGGTCTGCGGCGGGGTGAAATTTTTTCATAGGCGCGAACCGCATCTTCGACGGTAAATTTTCCGCCCTTAAAAACGGCCAGCGGCAATGAACGCTGTTCCGCCATTAGAGAATCGAGAAAGACCAGCGGATCCCGTCGCGGATCGATATTCTTTTTCGGGGCATCGAGAAAAAATTTCAGCAGAGAATCCTGCGAAGCGGCCGGATATTCGGCTTTGTAATATTTTTCGATCTTGTCGACGAACGCATAGTAGGCGCTGTCCAATTGCCTGCTCATAGGACGATAGAAACTGGTGCGAAGATCCTCCTTGACCTTGCCGAAAGACTGCTGAGGCGTCCGGCGGACATTCTCCAATTTGACGAGATGGTAGCCGCTTTTTGTTTCCACCACCGGCGAAATTTGACCGCGCCGCAGCTTTGATACGGCCGCAAAGAAAGCATCGTCATATCCTCGATCTCCCCATCGCAGGAAGCCCAAGTCTCCGCCTTTTCCGGCGCTCAAGGAATCTTTGGAAAATTGCCTGGCCGCCTCTTCAAATGAAAAACCGCGCAGCAAACGCTGACGCAACTGCTCGAGCTCCGCCTTGGCTTCAGGTGAACGATCCGGATCATCTTTTTTCTTAAGTTTCGGCTTGGGAATGAAAATGTGCCTGACGTGATATTCCTTGCTCAGGCGACGGTATTTTTCCCTGACCATGTCGTCGGGAATCATTTTATCAATAACTTTGTCTTTTATCACTGCGGCATACACTTGGCCGTCGCGATATGTTACGAGACGTTCCTGAATGTCCTCGGATTTTTGTAATCCTTCCCTGCGCGCAGCCAACGCGATCAGCTCATCTTCGACAAGCTGATTGGTATTGTCCCATAACACACCATAGGAAAAGGGACCGTTTGAACGACTGCTTTCTTTGGCGAGTTGAATAACGTCCTCCAATAAAATGACGTGATTGCCGACGCGGGCCGCCACTTGAGAATCACCACATTGAAATTGAAGGACAAGCCCCAAAGCAAAAAGCAAAAACAACCGTTGCAGTAACCGACCCTTTTTCATCTCCTTCTCCATCGATGCGTTGAGAAATTTGTATCCATTTATTTTACAATAAATTAAAATCTACTCAATTAGAGCAATTTTTGCAAGAAGTTTTTAGTTTCGACGAGCTTATGATTGCCGGTAAACCGAAATTCAATGATCAGGCGGTTCTTTTGTCGCAAATCACGCAGTTCGACTTGTCCTGAGGCTGCTTCGGCAATTCGGCTCAGCCAAGCAGACCTCTGTTGACCCAAGGGAATATCTTCATAACCAATTTCGCCGCTGAACAGCTTTTCTTTAATTGTAATCCGTTTAAATTTCAACAGGGACGCCAACAGTTTGACGGCTAAATAATCGAACAAATTTTGCACGCGTTGCGGCAGGCTGCCGAAACGATCAACGACTTCCGCCTTTATGCTCTCAATTTCTTCGATCTTTTCCGCCATCACCAGACGGCGATAAACATCGATTCTCTCTGCCGCGGAAGATATATAATCCTCCGGTATATAGGCGTCGATCTCTCCCTCGATAAGGGTTTCGAATCTTTCCTTTTTCTCAACGACGGGTTCAAGATTGAGTTCCTGGCGAAGTTCCGTGACTGCTTCCTGCAGTACTCGGGTGTACAATTCATAGCCCAGCGAGTGAATAAATCCGGATTGTTCCGCCCCGAAGATATTTCCTGCTCCGCGAATTTCCAGATCACGCATGGCTATTTTAAAACCGGAGCCCAAAGCGGTGAATTCTTGAATGGCCTGCAGTCTTTTAACGGCTTCGCGGCTCAGTTTGTTTAACGGAGGAACGAGGAGATACGCAAAAGCCTGCTGATCCGAGCGCCCTACCCGTCCGCGCAGCTGATAAAGCTGCGCCAAACCGAGCTTGTCGGCTCGATTAATGATCAGCGTATTCGCGCGCGGCATATCGATACCGTTTTCGATGATCATGGTGCTGACCAGCACATCGACTGAACCGTTGATGAAGCGAAGCATGATATCCTCCAACTCTCGGGGCTTCATTTGCCCATGAGCAACGTCGATGGAGGCTTCAGGAACCAACTGCCGAAGATGCGAAGCAATGTTGTATATCGATTGGATGCGGTTGTGAACAAAGAAAACCTGTCCGCCGCGGCCCTTTTCGAAAAGAATGGCCTGCCGAATGAGATCGGGGTCGAAACGGCTGATCTCGGTGATGATAGGCAATCGATTGTGCGGAGGAGAATTGATGATCGAAATGTCCTTAGCACCGACTATCGCCATGTGAAGCGTTCGAGGAATCGGGGTGGCCGACATCAGCAACGTATCGACATTCTTTTTCATCATCTTGATTTTTTCTTTGTGCATAACCCCGAACCGCTGCTCCTCGTCGATGATCAGCAACCCGAGATCTTTGAACTGAACGTCATTCGAGAGCAGCCGATGCGTACCAATAATCAAATCAATTTTGCCTTCGCGAAGATCCTGGACGATCTCTTTTTGTTCTTTTTCACTTTTAAATCGGGAAAGCACTTCAATCCGCACAGGAAAGCTTTTCATGCGCATTCGAAAGGTATTGTAATGCTGCTGCGCTAAAATGGTGGTGGGCGCCAGCAGAGCGACCTGTTTGCCATCCAAAACAGCTTTAAAAGCGGCACGAACCGCCACTTCGGTTTTTCCGTATCCGACGTCTCCGCAGATCAACCTCTCCATCGGGTAGGGAGAACACATGTCCGCCTTGACATCGCGAATGGCCGCCAATTGATCTATGGTTTCCTCATATTCGAACGAGGCTTCCAGCTCTTTTTCCCAAACTGTGTCCGAGGAAAAGGCGTATCCCGGCTTGCTTTTGCGTTCGGCGTAAAGCTCGATCAGCTCTTTGGCGATCTCTTTGATCCGTTTGCGCGTTCGCGTCTTGAGCTTTTCCCATTCCACGCCTCCTAATTTGCTCAGTTCCGGAACGGCGGCATCCTGGGCGGCATATTTTTGTACGCGGTCCATTTTCTCGAGCGGCACATAGAGGCGGTCTCCGTCTCGATACTCAATGGTCAGGCATTCCGTTTGGCGGCCGTAAGCGGTAATTTTTTCCAATCCGCGAAAAATACCGATGCCGTAATCATCATGAACCACATAGTCGCCTAGTCTCAGCGTCAATTCGGTTTTGGGAAGCACATTGCGTCCCGCCAGACGATCGGTTTTGGGCTGATGAAAACGGCCGTACAGCTCCTTCGGCGTCAAGAGCAGGAGATGTTTTGCCGGCCAGATGAAGCCCGAAGACAGCGCGGCGGTGGAAAAGTGGAAAACTTGTGGAAACTCTTCTTCTTCAAACAAATCTTGGATGCGCTTTTCCTGAATTTCCGAGCCGCAGGCGACGACCATGAGCGGTTCCGAGTACTGTTGCGCAAATTGCCCGCAATAGCTTTTCGCCAGCCTCAGATTTCCGCCGAAAGACGGCGGCGTTTCGACGCCGAAATGAACATCGGCTTTAGCGTCATGACCGGCGGTAAATCTAATTGCCTGGAAAGAGTCTAAAAAAGAATTAACTTCCGAATAAGAAAAATAGTACTGCTCAGGCTCTATTTCCCATTGTGAGGGGTGATCAGGAGAAAATCGCCTTCGAAAGGCCTCCTCATAATCATTCGCAGCGCCGGCTAAAAGTTCTTCAGCTGGCATCCACAACAAGGTCTGCGGCTCAAGATAGTGGATTAGGGAGCTGTTAAACGGTATGGCGCTGGATGCGCTTTCGTGCAGGGTTGCAAAAGGTCCGCCGCAGGCCGGCGGAAAAATTTCAAGCTCATTACAGCTTTCGATGGATTTTTGGCTTTCGGGATCGAATCGGCGAATGGATTCGATTTGGTCGCCAAAGAACTCAATCCGATAGGGAAGTTCGGCTTCAAAGAGAAAAATATCGACGATGCCGCCGCGAACGCTGAATTCTCCGGGAAAATCAACCCGTTCTTCGCGGTTGTATCCCATTTCCGCCAGTTGACGGACGAAATGAGTGAAAGCGAGCTCCGCACCGCTTTTAAGAACGATCGAGTATAGATCGGTGTCTTCTTCGCTGCCGATCTTTTCCATCATTGCTTCGATCGTCGTCACCAAAAGAAGCGGTCTTTTGCGGCAAAGATGCTTGATGACATTGATTCTTCGCCCGATATCGCCTGCCGCCGGCCCGATTTCGTTCCACAATTGCTGTTTGAACGCCGGAAAAAAGAGGACCTCGTTGGGGTCGCAAAGAGATTCCAGATCATCGCAAAACTGCTTGGCTTCGTTCATGTCGTGAAGAATGACGACGATCTGCTTTTGAAATCGTCGAAATGCTGCGGCGACGACGAAAGCAGGGGATGAACCGCCCAAACCCGCGAGGCGAAGTCTTTTTCCGGCCTCGCAGGCAGTACAAAAGCGTTCGAATTCCGAAGATTGTTCAAACAGGGATTGAACGTTGCGCAGGGTCATCATGAAACTTTTCGGTTGTTGTTTTCTGAGCGGCGCACACAAACGATGTATTTGGAATCGTCCGTCATGGTCGGCAGCGGCAGGATTTGGGTGACTATGCGCGCCTCACGCAGCAACTCGCGCATTTCCTCGTCGATTGATCCGCCTTTTTGCGCCAGCAGAGGAGCACGTTTTTTCAGCAGCGGCTCCGACCATTTCCAAAGCTTCGGCAGTACGGCGACGGACCGAGCAATAACGACATCAAATCGTTGTCGAAACTCCTGCCTGAATTGAGGGGATTCGGCGCGGTCACAGACAACCAGGGTGTTTGTTAGTCCGAGAGACTTGGTCGTCTCTTTAAGAAATCGGCTCTTTTTTTGAATCGAATCGAGCAGGACGACCTCCAAGGCGGGTTTTAGAATCGCAATGACGATGCCGGGGAATCCGGCGCCGCTGCCGAGGTCCAGCAGCACTCCCTGGTCGGGAATTTCAGCCAGGCGCGCGATTGCGATTGATTCGAAAACATGTCGGGCAACAAGACGATGAATGTCCTTACGGGAGACCAAGTTGATCTGCCGATTGGTTTCTTCGACCTCCTCAATATAGCGACGGAACAACGATATTTGCGGCTCCCGAAGAGCAAAAAAATGGACCAGGGTGTCGAATGCTTGTTGGTTTTCAGGCGTCATGTTTCACGTGGAACATTTGAGCTGAGCGTTGTTTTAAATGGATCATTAAAACCGCAATATCGGCGGGCGTAACGCCGATGAGTCTCGATGCCTGGCCGATGGTTCTAGGCCGAAATTTTTTCAGCACCTCTTTTCCTTCTTTTGACAAGGACGTGACTTCGTTATAGTCGATCTGCTCCGGCAATATCATATCCTCCATCGACCGCATTTGCTCAACCAGCAGGCGTTGTCGTTCGAGAAAGCCTCGGTATTTGACCTCAATTTCCACCTGCTCCTGGACGCGCTGCCAAAATGCGTCGGCATTACTGCAGAACAATTCATCCTCATATAGACTGCCAAAGTCTGTGAGGCGAATTTCGGGACGCCGCAAAATTTTTTCGATCGTTTCGTGATTGTCCACCGGAGCACTGCCCTTTTCTAAAAGGAGACGATTGATCTCTGCAAGCGGCGGCCGCAGAGACGCTGCCTTCTCCAATCCTTGCTCAATCGCCTGACGTTTCCTTAAAAGCAGATCATAGGATGCGTCATCAATCAACCCGTAACGATGCCCATAATCCATCAGCCTCAAATCGGCATTGTCTTGCCGCAGCAGTAGTCTGAATTCCGCTCTCGAAGTGAACATGCGGTACGGCTCATAAAGTTCCTTAGTGACCAAATCATCCGTCAGTACACCAATATAGGCTTCATCTCTTCCCAAAATTAACGGCTCTTCTCCGCGAATTTTAAGTACGGCGTTGATACCGGCCATTAATCCCTGCGCAGCGGCTTCTTCATAGCCCGAGGTTCCGTTGATTTGTCCGGCAAAATAGAGATTTTCGATCGCTTTGCTTTCGTACGTAGGCCTGAGCTGCATGGGCGGAAAATAGTCGTATTCGATGGCGTAACCTAATCGCGTCAGCCTGACGTTTTCGAGTCCCTTTATGCTGCGTACCGCCTGAATCTGGATGTCCTCCGGAAGACTGGTGGAAAAACCGTTGAGATAATATTCGTGCGTAAATCGCCCTTCCGGCTCCAGGAAAAGTTGATGCTGTTCCTTATCGGCAAATCGAACGATTTTGTCCTCTATCGAAGGGCAATACCGCGGTCCGACGCCTTTTATAATCCCTTGATACAGCGGTGAACGGTCGAGTCCGGATGCCAATATCTCATGGGTCTTACGATTGGTTCTCGTAATGTAGCATGGCATCTGTTGAATCTGAATACGGTCGTGTTTATGCGAAAAGGGAATGGGGTCCTCATCGCCGTATTGCGGCTCCATTTGCTTAAAGTCGACGGTCCTCCCGTCGATGCGGGGCGGAGTGCCGGTTTTTAAACGTCCGACTTTAATTCCAAACGACGCCAACTGCTGCGCCAAACCGCTCGATGCCGGCTCTCCGATTCTTCCGCCGCTAAAGTGCTGCAGACCGATGTGGATTAAACCGTTTAAAAACGTACCGCTTGCCAGGATGACGGCTCGCGCGTATATTTCTGTACCGATGTCGGTTATGACCCCGACGACTTTATCGCCCTTTATAAGTAGACTTTTAATGTCATGCTGTCGCAAATACAAATTGGGTTGGTTTTCCAAGTACCATTTCATTCGAAATGAATATTGTACTCGGTCGTTTTGCGTTCGTGGCGACCAGACTGCCGGTCCCCTGGATCGGTTCAACATTTTGAATTGAATGGCCGTCTCATCGGCTACGATGCCCATTTGACCGCCCAAAGCATCGATTTCCTTAACCAAGTGACCTTTTGCAGTTCCGCCTATGGCCGGGTTGCAAGACATTTGCGCAACGGTAAAGAGATTGATGGTGATCAGTAAAGTCTGCGCACCCATTTTCGCACACGCCAAGGCGGCTTCACAGCCTGCATGCCCGGCACCAACGACTATAACATCATAGCTGTCTTTCATGGTCGAGTATCCGATGTTTCACGTGGAACATTTATTTTCCGATGCAAAATCGGCTAAAGATATGATCCAATATTTCGTCTAAGGAAACTTCGCCGGTTATTCTTCCGAGGCAGCCTAAGGCTCCCTTTAGATGCACAGCCAGGAACTCTTCGCTTAAGTTTCTTTCTAAAGCTTCTAAAGCGCTTTCCAGCTCACTTTTTGCTTTTAAAAGTTCTTCATAATGTCGGTCGTTGCAAATTACTTCATCTTCATGCGGAAGTTCCGCAATTTGCGCCAATATCTGCTTTTCTAAATTTTCGAACCCTTCTCCGGTTTTTGCAGAAATGACCAGAGCGCCATTAAATTTTTGCAGAATTCTCTCGTTTAAGGCGGCTAAGCCTAAATCCGCCTTGTTTCTTACCAGAACGATCTTCCCATTATACATTTCTTCTATTTCTTTCAAAGCCTGTACATCTTCCGAATCAATCTCGGCGCTTCCGTCAGTGACGAAAAGAACAAGATCAGCATTTTGTACAGCTCCAAGAGTCCTTTCCTTCGCTTTTTGCTCTATAACTCCGTTCGCACCCCAAATTCCGGCTGTATCAATAATTCTTATCCAATATCCTTCAATGTCTATCCACTCCTCAATGCTGTCGCGCGTGGTGCCGGGGATATCGGAAACGATGGCCCGCTCCTTTTGCAGCAGTTTATTGAGGATACTCGATTTTCCTACATTTGGTTTCCCTGCCAATACAACGATCAATCCTTCACGCAGAATTTTTCCGTAACGGAAACCTTTTATCAAAGATTCAACAGATTTCAGAGACCTGTCGATGCGTTTCTTCAGGTCATGAGATTGTAAAAAGGTTACGTCTTCCTCGGAAAAATCCAGCGCTAACTCGAGGAGGGCAACTGTTTCTTTTAAATCATTCTTTACAGCATTCAAGTGTTTTGAAATGTCTCCTTCGAGTTGTCTTTGGGCTGCCTTCAGCGCTGCCTTGGTTTGCGCTTGAATGACATCGGCAACGGCTTCAGCCTGCACCAGGTCGATCCTGCCGTTAAGAAATGCACGTAGACTATATTCTCCAGGATTTGCCGGTCGAATTCCGCTTTCGATCAATATTCTCATGATTTCGGAGCTTATCAATCGACCACCGTGACAATGAATCTCGACCATATCCTCGCCGGTATAGGAATGAGGAGAAAGAAATTTCACCACTAATACTCGATCAATTATCTGTTCGTCCTGCGGATCGATGATTTTTCCATAAAGCATTCGTCTTTCTTCGGCTTCAGTAAGGGGTACGGAAGCTCTAAAGAGGCCTGCTATTTTTTCGATGCTTTTCGGTCCGCTGACTCGGATAATAGAGATTGCCCCAATTCCTGGGGGAGTTGCAACGGCGGCAATAGTATCGTTCTTCATATTTCCCACAAAAAGAAAACCCCGCCGAATAAGCGGGGTTTTAAATCAGCTTATTTTCGGCTCTTTTTCCGCCTGCCGTCATCTGAAACTTTCACTTCAGCAGGTTTGGGAGTCATTTTCGGCATCATAAATTTTTGCTGCAATATAGAAAGCAAATTAAAAAGGGCATAATAAAGATTAAGTCCCGAAGGAAAACTATTAAATAGAATAGTGAAAAAGATCGGCATGAAATAGACCATCGCCTTTTGTTTGGGATCCGTAACCGTCATTTTTTGTTGAATGTACATGGTAATTCCCATGAGGATGGGCAGTACATTGACCGAATTACCATAAAGCGGCAGGGAAAAGTTCCCGGGAAAGGTGTAGATGCTGTCCGGTGCAGAGAGATCGGTAATCCAAGCGAAAAAGCCTTGGCCCCGAAGTTCGATCGTTGTACGAAACACAATGAAGAGAGCGAAAAGCAGAGGCATCTGCAACAGCATTGGAAAACAGCCGCTCATCGGATTGACACCCGCTTCTTTATAGAGCCGCATCGTCATTTGATTAAGCTTTTCAGGGTCGTTTTTGTACTTTTCCTGAATTTCAAGAAGCTTCGGCTGAAGCTGCTGCATCTTTTGCATCGATTTGTTGCTTTTTTGCGTCAACGGATAAGTAATTACTTTGATGATGACGGCAAAAAGCAGTAAAACAATGCCGTAATTGGGTATAAAATTGTGCATCCATTTGAAAACGGCCAAGATACCTATGCTGAACGGCTTGATGATTTTCCACCCCATATCCATAAAATCTTCCATATCTCTTTTATAGGAAGATAAAATGTCGTATTCCAGGGGTCCCAAATACAAATCCATTTGTATGGTATCGGATTTCTTTCCCAAATAGGGATAAAAAATG
This sequence comes from Candidatus Zhuqueibacterota bacterium, assembly GCA_034506455.1. Taxonomy (GTDB): domain Bacteria; phylum Zhuqueibacterota; class Zhuqueibacteria; order Residuimicrobiales; family Krinioviventaceae; genus Fontimicrobium_A. Next base: position 19,268 of record JAPDPN010000020.1, read on the forward strand.
CTGACGCCGAATTTTTTCCATCGGTCTTTAGGATTATCATCCAATTGGATTTCTTCACCGATAATTTCGACATCATAAATCGTCTCTATTTCCGGCAACAGGTAAAACGCAAAATATTTTGTTCTTACAGCGACCCAATCAAAATCAGCGGTGACTCGTTTAGGCTTACCGTTTGTTTTATAACCCTTTTCTATGACGCCCGAAGCTGCCGTTCCGGCTTTGGCGTACATCATATCGTCTTTAAGCGATTTTTCGTTTGACGCCAATCCATTGGGCGCCGAAATAATGACTCGCTTTTCATCAATGGTGTCTTCAAGATTATTCAAATAAACCGTCAGGCTTGCATCATACTGGTTTGGTTTAAACAGGTATTCTTTGGCAATATTTTTATTATCGTCTAATTGCAATGTAAATAATATTTTGGTTGGGTCTTTAACTGTAAGAGTCTCCGGTCCTTCATAGTGAAAAACCATATTTCCGGTGTTAAAGATCTCATTATTTAGTTTGTTTTTAAATGATATCCCCAAATTTCCATAGGCACTCTCAGGGAATAAAGCGACGAATCCGCCGTCACTTTTGCGATATTTTTTCAATTCCCATTGCAGAATCGCGCCGCCCTTACTGCTCAGAGTCGCTCTGTAAAGTTCCGATTCTATGATGATGAGCTTTTCTTCTTCTTTTTCAGAGTCATATTGATGCTGTTCATGACTCTTAGTTTTTGTCTCATCAGAAGATTTTTCATCTGCAGGTAAATTTTCCGGGGCAGCTTTTTCACTTTGAAAATTGCTTTGCCTTGCGGGTATTCCGTTTGGGAATAAAATTTTCTGATAATATTTGGTATTCATGAATACCAAGATGAGCCCGATAAGAAGAAAAGCAATTACTGTTCTTTTGTCCAAGTCCATATTGATTCCTATTTATTTTACCGGATCGTATCCGCCTTTTGCAAACGGATTGCATCGGATGATGCGGTAGGTCGTTTTCACTGATCCTTTAAAAATGCCGTACTTTTTAAAAGCCTCCACGGCATAAGTCGAGCATGAAGGATAATAGCGACAGGAATGCGGAAGTAGTGGCGATATCATCAACTTGTATGATTTAATGAGGAGAATAATTACCTCAGTTATCCCGCTGTTTGTCCATGTATAAATTTTTTTTACTGCATTCTTTAACATTTGCAGAATTATTGAGCCGTTCCTTTATTAGCCTGAATTTCACTAAACAGCTTTTCTACTTCCTCCTCCAGCTTCCTTTGCTCGGTATCAGCCTTGGAAGAGGCAATAAACACAATCGATGATTTTAATTCATAGCGTCGAAAAGTTTTCCGAACCGCTTCCTTAATCTTTCTTTTTAATCGATTTCTTTGCGGCTTTGTTTTTATTTTTGAATTAGTGGTAAAAGCGAATTTAACCTCTTCGTTATCCTTATAAAAAGCAGTAAAGCACTCACTCTGGTACCGCTTACCATGATTTATTACCTGATAAATATCTCGGCTTTTTTTCAGAATGAGTGCTTTAGGAAATTTTTGTGAAACGATGAGGTTATCTTTCATCGCTTACGGTTAGACGCTTTCTGCCTTTTGCGCGCCGGCGCTTCAGCACCAATCGACCGTTAGGCGTTGACATTCTGGCACGAAAGCCGTGCGTATTGACCCTTTTTCTTCTGCTGGGCTGATATGTCCGCTTCATCCTCTTCTCCGCGCTTGTTATAATTAATTCTATATTTTGACTTTAAATATACCTATTTCATGCCATAAAATCAAGTTGTTTGATTTTTGTCAGTTTGATTGCCATCCCTCAACGATTCGAATAAACATCTAATTGTGTTTGTTATTTGAATGTCAATCAATATATTACTGTTGATTTAGGATGCTCATTTGTTTTTGAAAATTTAGAGGAAAAGGTAAATGATTGCCCTTTCTACGCGCAATTTGCTGCTCCTCGTTGCGGGTGCAGCAGTTTTGTTGTTTGCTTTTCTTAGATTTGGCTCACATAACGAAAAAGCAAAGTCAAATACTTCACTAAACAAATTCGTCATTCTCGGAATTCTTTTATTCGGTGCTTTGCTTGTTTATAAATATCGTTCAGCCATACTTTCGAGAATTTATTATTTTCAAGACGGCTCTTATTCTTATACCGGCAGCAGAGCGTTTATTTACGATACCGACTGGAAAAACAATGAGTACATCAAAGGAGATCTTTCCACTTATGAACTGCGCCGATTGGACAAGATTCTTATGGAAGAAAAGCGCAACGGCGGCTTGAGGCTAAGCTCACAACGCCTGCATCAACTGGCCAGAAACAACAATGATATCATTGAAGCATACGATCGTTGGCGCAAATGCAAGGATATGTACCGAACTTTTTATCATTCTGTTTATCCCGACGAACGATCGGGCGCTTTGCATGAAATTCGTTGAACTGAAATATCTTTCGATCTTTATTTTTCTTCTTACTCCGCCGCTCTTTTCTCAGGCGCCGCATATTTCTCCCTTGTTTTCATTTGGAGAAAAAGGGGAGACCCCCGGATCCTTTTTGCGTCCGTTATCACTATCTGTTGATGCGCAGGGAAATATCTACGTCCTCGATTACACGGCTCATCGGCTGCAGAAATTTTCTCCGCAAGGCAATCTTTTGACGTTTGTCGGAGGCTTTGGCTGGAATGCCCGCCAATTTCAATTTCCTCAAAAAGTTTTTGTCTATAACTCGCTCGATGTCTTTGTTGCCGACTATGAAAATAAGCGCATTGAACGCTATGATAAAGATTTGAATTGGGTTGCTTCTTATTACCCGGATCCAAATCGCCCGCTTCAGCTGCAATTCTTTTTTCCTCGTGCAGTATGCATCAGCCTTCACGGAGACTTTATTATTATCGACGGCGAGTATAATCGTGTTCTCAAATATAATGCTCGGTTCGAACCGGAAATCTCTTTCGGGGATTTTGATTGGGGCAAGGGTAGGCTTGTCGAGCCTGCCTCGGTGGTTGTCACGAAAAAGGATCTCATTGTCGTAACTGATCCAGGCGACAGAGATGTCAAGATCTATGATTATTTCGGCAACTTTCTTCTTTCGTTAGACGGCCGCTTTTTGAACAAGCCGTTCGGCGTTGCCGTTGATCCTGTCGGGCGAATTTTTGTCAGTGATATTGAGAAACATCAAATTCATATCTTTAACGCCGACTTTTCTTATAATTGTTCTTTCGGCTCTTTAGGCGATAAACTTGGAGCGTTCAACGAGCCGACGGATATAGCAATTTTTCGCGATCTGCTTTATGTAGCCGATGCCGGTAATCATCGCATTCAGATCTTTCAAATCACGTGGGAAAACAAAACTGCGGAACCTTCCGAGTGATGCCGAAAGGGTTTATTTTTCTATTAGTTACCCTCCTTTCAGGCTATTTATACTCACAATCTGTCGGCAAGATTACGCCTCCGGCTTTATTTGAGAAGGACGTTTTAATTCTCGGCGAGGACAGACGCGGGCCTTATTTTCTGCCGGACAGTTTTATTGTCGAGCATTCCGAAAGAGTGCTGATCAATAATCACGCCGTGGATAAATCTTTTTATAGTATCGACTATATTCGCGGTGAAATTAGGTTTGAAGAACCTGTGGCCTCAGGTGCTCCAATTAGAATTCAGTATAAAGTCTTGCCCATCGCACTGAATAAAAGCTATGCCAAACGCGAAATTGTTCATCGCGTGTTTGGAGTTTCGCCAACGGCTGCTGATCTGCATAAAAAAACCCCCGCTTCAGAAGCTGAAGACTATGCCTCGCAACTTTCCAAAAGCGGCAGCATCACCCGTGGTGTTACCATGGGAACAAATCGAGGACTGAAAGTTAATTCGGCTTTGAATATCAATGTTTCCGGCAAGGTCGGCGAAAAAGTCGAGGTGGTAGCTGCTCTTACTGATCAATCCACGCCGATTCAGCCTGAAGGCACGACGCAGAATCTTCAGGAGATCGATAAAGTCTTTATTCAAATCAAATCACCCAATTTTTCCACGACCATGGGAGATTTTCAGCTTGACTATCATCAGACTGAACTTTCCCGCTACAGCAGGAAGCTTCAAGGGGTGATGGGTGAGGCCGCTTACGGAGCCGTTAAGGCCAGGCTTTCGGCGGCGGTCTCGAGAGGAAAATATTACTCAATGCAGTTCATGGGTCAGGAAGGCAACCAGGGACCTTATCAGCTGAAAGGGGACCGAGGCCAGGTCGATATTATTGTTCTAGCCGGAACGGAACGAGTCTATATAGACGGCGAGCTTATGGTGCGCGGCGAGACCAATGACTATACCATCGATTACAGCGCCGCTCAGATCACTTTTACCCGCAAAAGGCTTATCACATCGGATTCCCGCATAACGGTTGACTTTCAATATTCCGATGAACAGTATCGTCGCAATCTGTCCTCCGCGATGTTAGAGTCCTCATTTCTTCAAGACCGTCTTAAAATCTCGACACTTTTTCTTCATGAAGCGGATGATAAAGAGAACCCGTTAGATTTTACTCTGACCGACGATACGAAGCGAATTCTAGAATCGGCAGGAGACGATCAAACAAAAGCGGTAGTAAACGGTTATAAATTTGTGGGTGAAGGAGCAGGCCGTTACACGCTGCGTGACGGCATATTTGTTTATGTCGGCGAAAAGCAGGGCGACTATTCGGTCACCTTTTCCGATGTAGGCACCAACGCCGGCGACTATCAATACAAGGGTAACACCATCTTTGAATACGTTGGAAAAAACAAAGGCCGCTATGCTCCGGTCATTCTTTTGCCGCTGCCTAAAAGCCATTCCATGCTGAACTTCTCTTTGCAGGCCGCTCCATTCTCTTTTCTGCGGTTTAAAAGTGAAACGGCATTAAGCCAATTTGATCGAAACACTTTTTCTCCCCTTGATACACAAGACGATCAGGGATTGGCGCAATTATACGAGCTGACCCTGCTCCCTAAACTAAAATTTCGCGGGAAATCGTTCGGAAACCTATCTTTGAGCGGGCGGCTTAAAAATGTAAACGATCGTTTTGCCGACATCGATCGTTCGACCGAAGCAGAGTACAATCGCCGCTGGGATTTGCCGGCTGAAGCCTCACGTGAGGAAACAGTCAGAGAGTTCCGCGCAAAATACGAACCGTCTTTGGGGACCTTCATCGGCGCCGAGGCAGGGTCGATTCGAAAGGGAGATTATTTTTCTTCGTTTCGCAGGCAGATAGAAGGAGGGGTGTCTTTAAAAAAAATTCCTACGATTCGCTATCGTCGAGAACAGATTGGGCGCGAAAATATTGCATTGCATCAAGAAGCGGATTGGGTTCGTCAATATGCCGACGTACAATGGAAGTTTTGGAAGCTCTCGCCCATCTTTCGATATGAAGGGGAAGACAAACGGGAAAACTGGTCCGACAGCCTTTGGACCGGTTTTAAATTCGATGATTTTTCCGGAGGTTTTGCGTTCGAGCCGTTCAATCAAATTAGCCTGACCGTAAAAAACTCATTGCGCAAAGATTGGGATTATCAATCCGACAATCGTTTTCTTCCAAAATCGAAAGCGCAGACGCAGAACTATCAGCTCTCGTTTCAGAGGTTCCGCTTTTGGACAACCACTCTCGATTATACCCATAGAGTTAAATCCTACTATAATTCCTCAACTGAAGACAGCCGCACGGATTTAGCGGAAATTAGATCGCAGATTTCTCCGGCTAATCGTTTTTTTACTGCAGACCTTAACTATCAAATCTCGAACACGGCTACTGCCCGCAAAGAGCGAGTCTACATCAAGGTCCCGCAAGGGGAGGGAGTTTATCGCTTTGATGAGCAGCTGAATGAGTATGTCTACGATCCTTTAGGCGACTATATTCTGCGTATTTTGACCACGGATCAACTGATTCCGACTTCCGAATTAAAGACGAGCGGCAGATTTCGCTTTGAACCGGCAAGGTTGTTTGAAAAAGCGCCGAAGGATTCCTTGTCTCTTCTCGCTCGCACCCTTAACAGCATTTCTACTGAAACTTTTGCCTCTGTGGAAGAGCGATCGCAGGATCCTAATGTCACCGACATTTTTCTTTTGAAACTGAGCAAATTTCGCTCCCCCACCACAACAGTTTTCGGCAACCTGCAATTTCGCCAGGATATTTTCTTGTTCGAAAGGAATCGCGACTTTTCCGTTCGCCTGCGCTATTTTAATCGCGATGAATTGAACAATCAATTTTTAGAAGGCGGAGAAACGAGAAAAGAGCGTGAATATTCAGCCCGCATTACAAATCGGTTTTCTGAAAAGTGGAGCTCGCAATCAGAAATCACCAAAAAAAACGTAGGGCGCTTTTTTGATTATGTCGGTAGACAAAATCGTAATGTAAATTTATTGGCCTTTAACGGCGATGTTTCTTACAGCGCAACTTCTTCGCTCAAACTTGCTTTCGAAAGCCGTATGTCTTGGGAAAAGGACCTGGCATGGTCCGACCCGACGCGCGTCAAAGCTTTGGCGTTTGTGCCGCGATTGACTTATTCAATTAAAACCAAAGGCAGATTGCGCGCAGAATTTGAGTGGAGTAACGTCAGTGCGACGCCAAAAGATCGGCCTTTGCCTTACGAGATGGCAAACGGCCGCAGCGCAGGCCGTTCGACGCGCTGGGAAATTCGCTTCGACTATCGCTTATCCGATGTCATGCAGGCAACCTTGTCCTACAGCGGCAGAAACGAGCCGGCGCGTCATGGCGTTATTCACACCGGCAGAGCTCAGGTAACCGCAGCCTTTCGTTAATCTATGAAGGTGTTGAATCCCAACTTTATTTATCTTGTCCTCCTTTGCCCTCTGCTTTTTGCAGAAAAACTGCCTGTCTTGACCGAGGTCGAGATTCACGGCGCCGAGCATGTCTCGCAGTCGCAAATCCGTTCCTGGGCTAATTGGCAGCTTAACAAGCCTTTGAATGTTGGAACCCTCGAAAAAAGCTGCCGTGATATTTTACAACACTATTCCGACGCCGGTTATCCTTATGCAAGGATCGATTCACTGATCTTCAGCCTCAGCGCCGATACATCCCAAATTTCTCTTCGCATTTATATATCGGAGGGACAAAAATTAAAATCTGCCCAACTCTATTTTGAAAATCTTTCGGAAAGTGAAAAATCGCTGCTGAGCCAATCCCTTGAGGGTAATCAGGTTTCGCTTTCAACCGGCGCTGTCGAAGAAAAGTTGGCGCGCGCTTTAGATGAATTCGAGGGACGTTCCTTCCCCTTTATCCGCTTCGAACCGACCTCGATCCGAATTGATTCTACTCGTGATCCGCACTCTTTTGCTTTGCATTTCAAGACCCTTAAAGGACCCAAATTGATTATCCGCGAAATTCAAGTCGTAGGAAACGAATTTACGTATAAAAAGGTCATTACCCGTGAAATTCGAATCAAAGAAGGCGACTTTTACGATGCTCGGCGCACGGCCAAAATTCAAAACCGCCTAATGCGACTCGGCTACTTTCGGCGCGTTGATCCTCCGGAAGTGTTTCTGTCCACTGAAGACGAAGGGGGATTATTAATACGCGTGGAAGAAGGCAATTCAAGCCGGTTTGACGGGGTGGTCGGATATACTCCTGGAACCGGCGATGAAAAAGGATATTTTACCGGCCTTATCGACCTTCAATTCGGCAATTTGTTCGGCACCGGCAGATCGCTGTCAGCTCATTGGCAGAAACGAGACCGCTCATCTCAGGACCTTGTTTTTCGCTTTCGCGAGCCCTGGATCGCCGGCTTTCCGGTGCATGCATCGACAGGATTTCAGCAGTTGATTCAGGATTCCTCCTACGTAACGCGTGAATGGGGTGTTGATGTCGAACTGCCGGTTTTGGAAAGCCTCTCTTTTTCGGCTTCGCTGAAACAGAACTCTGTCTTGCCGGACTCGTCCGCCGCTTTGGCGCTGCTGATTCCCCGGAGCCGCGCGACGGTGCTCGGCCTCTCGCTGATCTATGATACTCGCGACGATATCATCAACCCCAGACGCGGCATCTATTACTCTACCACCGTGCAGACGGCAGCCAAGACAAATACACCGCTTGCAGGGATGGCTGGTTTCGATTCATTTGACAAAAAGGCAACAAACCGATCTTATCTGGCTGATTTGGATCTTTTTATTCCTACATTTAAAAGGCAAGTCATTAATCTTTCTCTGCATGCCCGTCAATTGAACAGCACGCAAAAAATTATCCCTATGCCGGATTTGTTCCGAATGGGCGGAACAAGGTCATTACGCGGCTATCGCGAAGATCAGTTTCGCGGATCGGTTGTTGCATGGAGTAATGTCGAGTATCGTTATCTCTTGGGACGCCGCTCCAGAGCGTTTGTTTTTTTTGACACCGGCTATTACTCGTTTATTTCAAAGGAACAAGTTAAAAAAGAAGAAATTAAAATCGGTTACGGCTTCGGATTCAGATTGGAAAGCGGACTGGGAATATTGTCGCTTGATTACGGATTGGCATACGGTGAAAAACAAGGCCTCATGGGCGGTCTGGTGCATGTCGGTTTGATAAATGAGTTTTGATAATGAGAAAACTGTCTTTTGAAGAAATTCAAAGGCTGCGGCCCGATTTGAATTTAATCAAAGAACTTCCGCGCCATCCTATCAGCGCCTTGGTTGATAACGTCCGCAGCCTGCACAACGTCGGCTCCATCTTCCGCACCGCGGACGCGATTCGCCTGCAACATCTTTATCTTTGCGGCATCACGGCAAAGCCGCCGCGCGACGAAATCCGTAAAACCAGTCTCGGCGCAGAAGAAAGCGTGCCCTGGAGCTATTATTCTTGCTCCTTGGAAGCCGCTGAGATTCTTCGCAGCCAAGGCATTCAGTTGGTGGCTTTGGAACTGACCGACAGCAGCATCGATTACCGTCGGGCCGATTATCGTTTTCCCCTTTGTTTCATCGTAGGACACGAATACCGCGGTATTTCCGCGGAACTTTTGAACTATTGCGATCTTGCTGTGGAAATTCCAATGTACGGCATAAAGCATTCGTTGAATGTTTCAGTTTCGTTCGGAGTAATGGCTTATGAATTGGTTCGCCGATGGGAAGAACAAAGCTGCAGGATGTGTTAACACAATGAAAAATTTTTTATCGAGAATCTTTCATGACCGATATAAAAAACGCGCAGTTATCTATTTCGTTATTGCGGTCGTTTTTATTGTTGTTGAGGCGGCGGTACATCATCCGGTTCGACCAACTGTAATTTTATTATGGCTCGGCGTTATTGCAATAGCTTTTCTAGTTTTTACTCAACTAAAGTACCCGGATTCATGAGGCTCCTTTTTGCTGCATTTCTTTTTTCGTTTGCGGCTTTTTCATTTCCCGATGAGGCAAGTTTTTCTTCTGATGGGATAGATATTATTCGCTATGATCTTTCCCTTGAAATTCTTCCACAACAAAAAATGCTCTACGGCAAAGCAGTAATCAAAGCCGTGACTTTTCCCTCATACCCTCTTACTTTAGACCTTAGATCAATGGAGGTTACTTCAGTAACGGTCAACGGTTCGCCGGCGCCGTTTGTTCATTCTTCCGGAAAACTTTTCATTGAACATTCGGGGCAGGCGGATACTTTGATCATTAGCGTCGATTATTTCGGCTCTCCGCAAAACGACGGTTTCGGCGGCGTGTTTTTCGGATCGGATTATGCGTACAGCGTCGGCCAAGGCATTTATTCCGATCCCCCTTCCATGCTGAGGTATTGGGTCCCCTCTCATGACGTTCCCCACGATAAGGCGGTATTGGACATGCGTCTTACCGTCCCTGCGCCTCTTCAAGCTATATCGAACGGGATGCTTATTGAAAAATCGAAAGAGGGTGAAAAAAATATTTATCATTGGCGCGAAGATCATCCGATTGCCCCTTATTTGATTGCTTTTGCCGTCGGAAACTATGAGACGGTCGATATTCCCTACCAGTCCCTTTCTGGTAAACCTCTGATACTTCAGTATTACGTCTTCCCTGCCAAATTTGAAAAGGCAAAAGAAGATTTTACAAATTTACCTCTGATGCTTTCGGTATTTGAAAATCTCTTTTTCCCTTATCCGTTTTCCCGGTACAGCATGATCGAGGCGCCGGATTTGCGCGGAGCCATGGAGCATCAGACGATGACCTCTTTTTCCAGTTCATTGATTACCGGAGATCGACGATATGAGTACATCGTCGCACACGAACTGGCGCATCACTGGTGGGGAAATTTTGTTACCTGCTCGGACTGGAAGGATATTTGGCTGAATGAAGGCTTTGCCACTTATTGTGAAGCTCTTTATTATGAGCAAATCTTTGGCAAAAATTATTTGATTTCTTATATGAAAAACCTTGCCGAGCGTTATTTCGATGAGGCTGCCAGGAGAGGACATTTTTCACTCTACAATCCAAGTTACTTATGGGGAGCCACTGTCTACCAGAAAGGTGCTTGGGTGCTTCACATGCTCCGCAACCTCGTCGGAGATGATGCTTTTTTTCGCGCCCTTCGTGCTTATGGGGAACGATTTGCTTACGGCAATGCCTCTACGTGGGATCTCATCGACGTTTTTGAAAAAGAAACCGACATGAATTTGCAGCGCTTTTTCGAGCAATGGGTATTTCAGCCGGGCTATCCGCAATTGGATATCTCTTACAGCGTCGAATCTCTTCCTTCGCAGCAGCACATCTCTTTGGAAATCACGCAAAAGCAGTATGATCTTTATCCCTTTGAATTTCCTCTGGAAATTTTGTTTGTCAGCGAAAAAGATTCGGAACTTGTTACTTTGCCGGTGAATCAAAAGAAAAATACCTATTCCGTTTTGTTGTCAGAAAAACCGTTGATGGTCAAAATAGATCCCCAAGAAAAACTATTAAAAACCGTGACCGCGGCTCAAACTATCGAGTCGTTTGCTAAAACGCCGGATTCCTTTTTCCTTTCTGCTGCATATCCCAATCCGTTTTCACGCGGCATGCAAACAACCTTAACCTACAGAGTGCCCACGGCTCATTCTCCCGCAGATGTGGAAATAGTGGTCTACAATTCTCTGGGAAGAAAGGTTAGAGGTCTTTTTCGTGACAGACTTTTTTCGGGCATTTATTCTATAAGCTGGGATGGACTAGACGAACAAGGCAAGTTTGTTTCGGCAGGGATTTATTACATCAGACTTGTCGCCCCGCAAAAAAGCTGCGTCAGCAAAATAATTGTCTTGGATAAACCATCGAGGAATTGATGAAAAATTTGTCACTCTCTTTAGAAGGCAAAACTGCGCTGGTTACCGGCGGATCGCGAGGCATTGGCCGAGCTATTGCAGTCCGTTTGGCTCAGGCCGGTGCGAATGTAGCCATCAATTATCTCCGTCAACGAACGGCCGCAGATGAGACTTTGGCCCTTATCGAGCTTGAAGGCGTGAAAGGCATGGCAATACGCGCCAATGTCGGCGAACCGGAAAACATTTTTGACATGATGCAACAAATACGCGAAACGTTCGGCGGATTGGATATTCTGGTCAGCAATGCGGCTTCAGGTGTGCTTAAACCTGCTCTGGAGCTGACGCCCCACCATTGGCGCTGGACAATGGACATCAATGCAGGCACCATGCTGCCTTTGGCGCAGCAGTGCGTGCCGTTGATGAAAAATGGCGGTTACATTGTTGCCGTCTCCAGCTTAGGATCTGTTCGCGCGATTCCCAATTATGCGGCGGTCGGTGCATCCAAGGCGGCTTTGGAGTCGCTGGTCCGTCACTTGGCCATAGAACTGGCGCCGCTGAACATTCGAGTCAATGCCGTTTCTGCCGGAGTTGTAGATACGGACGCTCTTAAGCATTTTCCCAATCGTGACCAACTTCTCTCTGAATCGGCGCGACGAACACCTACAGGGCGCCTGACCACCCCTGAGGACGTAGCAGATGCCGTACTCTTTCTCTGCAGCCCGTTTGCCCGTCAAATTCAAGGGCAAACCATCGTTGTCGACGGCGGTTACTCTATTTTGGCCTAACAGCGAGATTGTTATGACTCGAATGGATTTAGCAGCACTGATTTTATCCTACCTTTATGCATTGTCGTTGCTCATCAGTATGGAAAAGATTGGAAAAAGCCGCGGATGGAGTCCTTTTGTTACGCGCAAGCTGATCCATATCGGCGCCGGTATGTGGGTTTGGCCGACTGTATTGCTCTTTGAAAATTGGTACATCGGCGTTCTGCCCTTTTTTACATTTATTTTCTTGAACTATTTTTTCCATCGCCAAAAAACATTTTCCTTAATGGATGGAGCTGATTCTTCCTTGGGAACCGTTTACTTTGCTTTTTCAATTTTTACTCTTTTTCTCCTCTTTTGGCGAAATGCGCCGCATACGCATCAGTTGCCGATTGCTATGGCTTCGACCATGGTATTGACATGGGGCGACGCTTTTGCAGCAATCATCGGCTACAAAAAAGGAAAACACACATATACGATTTTCGGCCATAAAAAGACGCTTGAGGGATCTCTCGCGTTTTTTCTCGTCAGCATTGCGGCGCTATTTGCAACTTTATTTCTTTCTTTTCTTTATTCAACGGCCGCATTTATCCCCGCAAAGATCTTGTTCGCATCTTTGATTACTTCTGCTATTGCAACTTTTTTTGAAGCGGTTTCACCTTATGGTACTGATAATTTATTAATCCCCTTTTCTTCGGCATTGACGCTCTTTTTCATTCTGTAGCTTTTTTGGCTTTTAATTCATCCGATTTTTTTATACTTTTTAATAATATTCAGCCCAACTTTATTTAAGGGAGGATTATGAGCATTTACGGTCATTTCGACGACGAGAATCGACATTTTGTAATTACGCGCCCGGATACGCCTCTTCCGTGGATCAATTATCTCGGCGTACGGGATTTTTTCGGCATCATCTCAAACACCGCGGGCGGTTACTGCTTCTACAAAGATGCCCGTATGCGTCGATTGACGCGTTATCGCTATAACAACGTGCCTTTTGATTCCAACGGTCGCTATCTTTACATCAAAGACGGCGACCTGTTATGGAATCCCATGTGGAAGCCGTTAAAAACTCCCTTGGACTATTATGAATGCCGTCACGGTGCCGGTCATACGATCATTCGCGGGCAAAAGAATCAGCTTGGTGCGGAAATAACCTTTTTCATTCCTCCCGAAGACACTTTGGAGATATGGGATGTCAAGGTGCGCAATCTTTCTGACCGGCCCAAAACCGTCCGCTTATGGGGATTCGTTGAATGGTGTTTGTGGGATGCCTGGGACGATCAGACCAATTTTCAGCGCAATTTTTCCATCGGCCAAGTCGAAGTGGAGAACGATGCGATTTTTCATAAAACGGAGTATAGGGAACGTCGCAATCATTTTGCCTACTTTGCATCGTCGATTCCGGTCAGCGGCTTTGACAGCAGCCGCGATCAGTTCGTTGGTCTGCACAACGGCCTGCACGAACCTCAAGTTGTCCTTACCGGTGCCTGCCGCAACAGCATCGCTTATGGTTGGGCGCCGGTTGGTGCGCTGCAGATCGATTTGAATTTAAATCCTGGCGAGCAGAAAAGATTTCAATTCCTTTTAGGCTATGCGGAAAACGAGCGCGATAAAAAGTTTATCAAACCGCATGTCATTAATAAGGAGCCTTTTTACAAAGTTAAGGAAAAGTATTGCGGTAATGACCGCATCGATGCGGCGTTCCTTGAGCTCAAAGAGTACTGGAAACGACTCTTTTCCGGTTTCGGCGTCGAAACCGAAAATCCGCATGTCAACCGCATGGTGAATATGTGGAATCAATATCAGTGCATGGTCACATTTAATATGTCGCGTTCCGCCTCGCTCTTTGAATCCGGAATAGGCCGGGGCATGGGGTATCGCGACAGCAATCAGGATATTCTCGGCTTTGTGCACATGATACCCGAGCGGGCGCGCGAACGAATTCTTGATTTGGCCGCTAC
>JAPDPN010000021.1:0-33096 GCA_034506455.1 Candidatus Zhuqueibacterota bacterium
TATGCCATCGGTATACCGATGTTTCAAGGCTACGGGCTGACGGAAGCGGCGCCGATCATTTCCGCCAATGTGCCCAAATGCCACAAACTCGGATCTTCGGGCAGAATTGTGCCCAATCTCGAACTTAAAATCGTCGATGACCAAGGCCGCGAGCTGCCGGTGGGCGAAAAGGGACAGATTATCGTCAAGGGCGAAAACGTCATGGCGGGCTATTGGAAAAATGAAAAGGCTACACGCGAAACTTTGCGCGACGGTTGGCTTTACACCGGCGACCTTGGTTATGTGGATGCGGACGGCTTTCTTTATGTGCTCGGACGCGAAAAAAGCCTGCTGATCAGCAACGACGGCGAAAAATACAGTCCCGAAGGCATCGAAGAGACCCTTTGCAGCCACAGTGAACTGATCGACCAGATGATGCTTTACAACAACCAGTCGCCTTACACGACGGCGTTGATCGTGCCGAATCAGGCCGCGGTTGTCAGAGCTTTGGCGCAAAAAGGACTGAGCGTCAAGACGCCGGAAGGTCAACGCGTCGCAATCAAGCTGATCGATGACGTGATCGAAGAATACCGCAGTGGGAAGCAGGCGGGACTCTTTCCGTCCAAGTGGCTGCCGGCGACCTTTGCCCTGCTCGGCGAGGGATTTACCGAGCAAAACCGGCTGCTCAACAGCACGCTCAAAATGGTGCGCGGCCGCATTGTCGAGTTCTACAAATCGCGCCTGGATTACATGTACACGCCGGAAGGCAAGGATATCTATAACCACCAAAACCTGACCATTGTCTCCCGCTTTACCGAGTAACTATCGGTAGGCTTGCAGGATTTTTTCGATAACGGCGCTGGTGGAAAGGCCGGGAACTCCGGGAATCAGCACGATCTTGCCGCCGTACCTTTCCACCAGCCGCCTTTCGTCCTGGTTGACGGTATCGATGGTGTAATCGCCGCCCTTGACGTAAATGTCCGGCCGTAATTGGTCGATCAGTAGCACCGGCGAATCGTCATCGAACAGCAGCAGATAATCAACGCACTCGAGCGCCGCCAGCACGATGAGACGATCCCTCTCTGCGTTGATCGGACGCTGAGGTCCCTTGTTGCGCCGCACCGAAGCGTCGCTGTTGACGCCGACGACGAGGATGTCGCCCTGTTCCTTGGCCGCCTGGAGGTACAATACATGCCCCGCATGCAGAATATCAAAGCATCCGTTCGTCCACACGACTTTTTTCCCCGTCGAGCGACACAGGGCAACGATTTCCATCAACTCTGCAAGCGTCTTTTGTTTCGAAATATGCGTCATGTCGACCTCCCGTTTGGCGAAAATGTAAAGAGAAAAAGGTTGCTCTCCAATGGTTTTTCTGCAGACGGTTCGAAAGGCGCAAAAGATCCGGCCAGCCGCCCCCGAAAATAGGAAACTGGAGTTCAGCGCTGAAACCCTTTGGTTTGAACATAGAACCCATGTCGAGGAATGCCTTGGGAGTACGACTTTGTTTTTGATGATGAAAAATTGGCACTTATTCCTGCTAAGGATTTCTGGTTCGGCTGGGAGAAATGCGAATGACCACAAAAAAATCTTGGCATGAGAAACTGGCCGACGGCAAGAATTTGCCCAAGATTATCGTCTGCGACGCGTCGATGAAAATCGCAATGCGATGGGGACTCAAACCCGGCGATACGTTTGTCATCGGTAAACCGCTCGACGTCGATGCGATCATGCGGCGAGTACCGGCGGGAAAGCTGCTGACCATCAACGAGGTTCGCAAAGCTTTGGCGGCGCAATACGGTACCACCACAGCATGTCCAATTACCACGGGAATCTTTTGCTGGATTGCAGCTTATGCTGCCGAGGAAGAGCTGCAGGAAGGCAAAAGCGACGTGACACCCTATTGGCGCATTTTGAAAAGCGACGGCGAGGTTAATCAAAAGTATCCGGGCGGTGTGGACCTGCAAAAGCAGAGATTGGAGGCCGAGGGGCATCGCCTCGTGCAAAAAGGCAAAAAATGGATCGTCGAAAACTATCGGCAGGCATTGGTTAAAATTTGAGTGTTCGATGCGCAGTATAGACTTACTCGAGCGTTTGACCGAAAGGTTCGAAGCCTTTGTCGATCGTCATGGATTAATCGATGAGGGGCAGCGGTTGGGAGCGGCGGTTTCCGGCGGTCTTGACTCGATGATGCTGCTGCTTTTACTCGAACGCATTCGCGAAAAAAGGCATCTCGAACTTTTTGTTTTGCATTTCAACCATTGTCTGCGCGGGGAAGAATCGGACGGCGACGAAGCATTTGTGAGCGAATACTGCAAATCAAAAGGAATTCCATTTTTGAGCCAAGCCGCCGACGTAACGGCTTTTGCCGCATCGAACAAGCTGTCGTTGGAAACGGCCGCCCGTGAACTTCGGTATCGGTTTTTCGAAGCTGCCGCACAGTCACTTGCCTTGGGTGCAGTGGCTACGGCCCATACGGCGGACGACCAGGCCGAAACGGTTCTCGATCATCTGCTCCGCGGCTGCGGCATCAAGGGTCTCAGCGGAATTCCCGTCAGGAGATGGCTCTACATTCGCCCCTTACTGTTTGCCGAGCGCCGCGAGCTGGCCGAAGCGGCCGCGGCATGCGGACTCGCTTTTCGCGAAGACTCGAGCAACCGAAATCCCGCCTTTCGCCGCAACCGCATCCGACTCGTGCTTCTGCCGCTTCTCAAAGAGCAGTTCAATCCCCGAGTCGTTGCCGCGCTCAACCGACTGGCGGAATCCGCCGCGGAGTTGGATGGAGTGCAGGAAACCGCCGCAGAAGAGATGTTGAACCGGTGCCTGATCGAATCGCGGGAGGACAAAATTGTCCTTGATAATCAGCTGTTTTTAGCGTATCTTAACTCTCTGCAAAGACTAATATTACAGCAGGCGCTCCGGATCTTGCGCGATGACCCGCGCCGCCTCTCTTTTGCCGTTTGGGAGAATTTTACTCGTTTTCTACGGTCGGGACGATCGGGCAAAAGTTTTAGACTGGAGCGCGATATCGAGATCACTTTGGAAGGTGAGCGGCTGACGATCTCCCGATTGAAGGCGGTTCCACAGCCGCTTTCTTTCGATAAACTCCAAGGCGCCATTTCATTATGGGACGACTTTGTCTTGGAAATAACACCGGCTGAAAAACCGTTAATCTTTGCACATCCCGCGACGGTTGCCTATCTCGATGCGGATGCGCTGCGGCCGCCGTTTCAGATTCGCCCGTTTCAGGCAGGCGATCGTTTTCGGCCGCTCAACGGCGTAGGACGCAAGAAGGTCTCCGATTTGCTGAACGAAGCGCATGTGCCGAGGTTTGAACGAAAGCGCCTGCCGATTCTCTTGGATCAGGAAGGAATCGTGTGGGTCTGCGGCTTGCGACTCGATGATCGCGTGAAAATCACGGAAACTACTCGAAACTGTTTAAAGTTCACATTATTGCATGATCGAAAAATCCATCTATGAACGCGCCGTTTACGGCGGCGACTTTCGCGTGCTCATCAGCCAAGAGCAGATCCGCCGACGCGTCGAGGAACTGGGTCGCGAAATCACCCGCGACTATCGCGGCAAGGATCCGATCGTTATCGGCGTGCTCAACGGCTGTTTTATCTTTATCGCCGATTTGGTGCGCGCCATTGAAATCGATTTGGAGATCGATTTCATCAAGCTTTCCAGTTACGGCGACGAAAAGGTTTCGTCCGGCAAGGTGACGGTGCTCAAAGGCATCGACGCAAACATTACCGGACGGCATGTATTGGTCGTTGAGGACATTGTCGATACCGGACTGTCTCTGCACTACATGGATCAGATGTTTCAGCAGCTCAGGCCGGCCTCGCTCAAATACGTGACTTTGCTCTACAAAAAGGAAAATGTCAAATATCCGCGAACGATCGATTACGTTGGTTTCGAGATTCCCAACGAGTTTGTCATCGGCTATGGGTTGGATCATAAACAGCTGCTGCGCAATCTGCCGGCAGTTTACATTTTAGACTAACGAAAAGGCAAAAACGCTCTATGAAATCTTTATATAAATCTCTTTTTCTAAAACAGTCGAACAATCCGACGCCGCCGCGGCAGTCCAAGCCGGGCGGGCAGGAGCCGAATCCGCCCCAATGGGGAAAGGCATCGCGCTCGCTTTTCTTCTGGATCGGCCTGTTTGCCTTGGCGCTGCTCATTTCGCAGCAGTTTTCCGGCGAACGGGAGAGAAAGCAGAGCCTGATCGGTTATGACGAGTTCATGGAGTCCATGGAAAAGGGCCGCGTGACCGAGATCCGCGTGGAGGAAAATCTGGTCAACGGCAAACGGCGCGCGGAAGGCTCGGAAAGCCTGGAGACTTTTAAAGTGGTGCTGCCGACCACTCCCGATTTTGCCACTACCGAAAAATGGCGTACCGAACACGGCGTCAAGATCACTTTCAAGCCGAGCTCGCCCAGCCTTTTGACCATGTTGATGCAGGCGCTGCCGTGGATTCTGTTTCTAGGTGTGTGGCTCTACTTGTTGCGCCGTATGCAGGCGGGCGGACAGCAGGGCATTTTCAATTTCGGCAAGTCGCGCGCCAGGCTGGTCAATGAGAACTATCCGCGCGTGACCTTTAACGACGTGGCCGGCGCCGACGAAGCCAAGCAGGAGCTGCGCGAAATCATCGAGTTTCTCAAAGAACCGGAAAAGTTCCAGCGGTTGGGCGGCAAGATTCCCAAGGGCGCGCTGCTGCTCGGGCCTCCGGGAACCGGCAAGACGCTGCTGGCCAAGGCGGTCGCGGGTGAGGCGGGGGTGCCGTTTTTCAGCATGTCGGGCGCGGACTTTGTCGAGATGTTTGTCGGTGTGGGCGCGTCGCGCGTGCGCGATCTTTTCGAGCAGGGAAAAAAGAACGCGCCGTGCATCATTTTTATTGACGAGCTGGATGCGGTCGGTCGGCATCGCGGCGCCGGCTTGGGCGGCGGCCATGACGAACGCGAACAGACTCTGAATCAGCTGCTGGTGGAAATGGACGGCTTTACCTCCAACGACGGCGTGATCGTGCTGGCGGCCACCAACCGGCCCGACGTGCTCGATTCGGCGCTGCTGCGGCCCGGCCGCTTCGATCGACAGATCGTAGTCGACCGCCCGGACGTGCGCGGCCGCGAGGGCATCCTCAAAGTGCACACGCGTAAAATCCCTCTCGGACCGGATGTCGATTTGAGCATTCTGGCTAAAGGCACGCCCGGATTTTCAGGCGCCGATCTGGCGAATATGGTGAACGAAGCCGCTCTGCTCGCTGCCCGAAAGAACAAACAGCGCGTCGACATGGAGGATTTCGAAGAGGCCAAAGATAAAGTCATTATGGGCACGGAGCGGAAAAGCCTGCTGATCAGCGAAAAGGAAAAGCAGAGTACCGCCTACCATGAAGCCGGTCATGTCTTGGTGGCGCGATTGACGCCCGGGTCCGATCCGGTACACAAGGTCACCATTATTCCCCGCGGCCGCGCCCTGGGCGTCACCTGGACTATGCCGATCGACGAAAAGCACAGTTACTCCCGCACCTATTGTCTGGCTATGCTGCGCCAGCTTTTGGGCGGTCGCGAGGCCGAAAAACTGATCTTTAACGAGTACACCACCGGCGCCGGAGACGACATCAAACGGGCAACCGAATTGGCGCGCAAAATGGTCTGCGAGTGGGGGATGAGCGAAGAGATGGGGCCGGTCACCTACGGCGAAAAACAGGAAGAGATCTTTTTGGGTCGCGAAATCGCCCAGCATCGCGATTACAGCGAGGCAACCGCGCAGATGATCGACCGCGAAGTACGCCGGCTGATTCTGGAGGCGCAGCAGGACGTCGACAACCTGCTGCAGACCAACATCGACACGCTCCATCGTCTCGCCGCCGCGCTTTTGGAACGGGAAAGCCTCGACAGCGAAGAGATCGACCAGATTATGAAGGGCGAAACGCTCGAGCCGGTTAAACCCAAAAAACAAGCCGAAACCGGCAGAAAGCAGGGAACCGCCCGCAGGCGCAAAAGCCGCGCAGCTGTTTCTGACGAAGCTCAAACCGACGCACAAAGTGCGGGCTGATTTTATGCAAAATTATTGGCAAACCGCAAAACGTCGGCTCGACCTAAGCCGGCCGCTTGTCATGGGGATTCTGAACGTGACGCCCGATTCGTTCTACGACGGCGGGCGTTATGCAGATCCTCAAGCGGCAGTCGAGCAGGCGATGCGTTTATCCGAGCAAGGCGCCGACATTCTCGACGTCGGCGGCGAATCGACGCGGCCGGGATCCGAAACCGTACCAGAAGAGGAAGAACTGCGCCGCGTTCTGCCGGTCATCGAGCACATTGCGGCGCGCCTCGACCTGCCGATTTCCATCGATACGCGCAAAGCCGCGGTTGCCAAAGCCGCTCTGGCGGCCGGTGCGGAAATCATCAACGATATCAGCGGCAGCACCTATGATCCGCGCATGGCCGAGCTGGCGGCCGAAAGCGGCGCCGGCCTGGTGCTGATGCACATCCAAGGCGAGCCGAAAACCATGCAGCTGCAGCCGCAGTACGACGATGTGGTTGAGGACATCCTCCGCGAGCTTGAAGCGCGGATCGCCGCAGTCCAAGCCGCCGGCGTCAAGCGCGAACAGATCGTCGTCGATCCTGGAATCGGCTTCGGCAAGACGCTGCAGCACAATCTCGAAATCCTGCGGCGGCTGGAAGAATTTCGGCGTCTCGAACAGCCGCTGCTCATCGGCCCGTCGCGCAAATCGTTTATCGGCAGGATTCTCGATCTGCCGCCCGAAGAACGGCTCGAGGGTACTCTTGCCGCGGTTGCAATTTCAGTTTTCCTGGGTGCATGCATCGTTCGCGTTCACGACGTCCGCGCCGCCAAGCGCGCCGCTCTGATCGCCGATGCCGTTTCCGGGCGCCTGGACGTCAGTGGATTGTGAGCCATGCGTTTCGTCCTCTTTCGCATCGGATTTCTGCCCGTCACCGTCATGGATCTGTTCGACATCGCAGTGATGTCGTACATCATCTATCGACTGTACAATTTCCTCCGTGGTTCCTACGGCATGCAGATGCTGGTGGGGCTGGTTTTTATCCTGCTCGCCTCCGCCGTGGCGCCTCTTTTGCAGCTCAAAGGCATGACTTGGATCTTTGAGAACGTCCGCACCGTGTGGGTCGTGGCCTTTGTCATCATTTTTCAGTCCGAAATCCGCCGGCTGTTGATCACCATGGGGCAGAGCCCGATCGTTCGCTTTTTCATCAAGGTGGGAGGAAGCAAGGTCATCGATGAGGTGGTGGAAGCTTCGGTGGCGTTGTGCGACCGCGGCTACGGCGCCTTGATCGTCATGGCGCGCGAAACCGGCATGCGTCCGATCATCGAAACCGGCACGCGCCTGCAGGCCGAAGTATCGCCCGCCCTCCTGATTTCCATCTTTAACCCCCGCTCGCCGCTGCACGACGGAGCCGTGGTCATTCAAAATGACCTCATCGAGGCGGCTAAATGCATCCTGCCCATCTCCCAGGACGAGTTTGCAGACATTGAATACGGTACCCGCCACAAGGCGGCACTGACTCTTTCGAAAGAATCCGACGCCATCGTCATCGTCATTTCCGAAGAACGCGGCAAAATCTCGGTGGCTATGAACGGCGTGCTGCACCGCGACCTCAGCGCTGCTGAACTGAAACGCATTCTCATCGAGGGTTTTCAATACGGGCCGTTGACGACGCGTTAGGGCTCTCAATTAGTACGATAGACTTGGATCGTTACAAACGGACGAGACCGCTTTTTCAGTTTTTACGGGTAAAAACGGAAAAGATTGGTTCATCAAGATTTGGGATTTTGGTATGAAGGAAAATGAAAAAGAAACGGCCCGTTTTCTCGTCCTCGACTATCTGCAGAGAGCGGGCATTGTTTTGACAGACGCGGAAAAAGCGGCTGTTGAGATTACCGATTTGGGTTTGGGGCGATTTTTGGAGATTGGTTTGGGAATTGTCGTATACGTCAATACGGAGCGCGTATGCGCCAAGGAATTGGTGCTTCTGCCGCGGCAAATCTGTCCGGAACACCGTCACCCGCCGCTGCTGGATGACCCCGGTAAAGAAGAAACTTTTCGCTGCCGGAGCGGCGTCGTCTACCTTTACGTGCCCGGCGAGCCGACACCGAATCCCAAAGGCCGCGTGCCGCAGGATAAAGCGCACTGCTTTACGGTATGGCACGAGATCGTTCTGCGGCCCGGTGAGCAGTACACGCTGCCGCCCAATACTCTGCATTGGTTTCAGGCAGGCGACCAAGGCGCCGTCATTTCGGAATTCTCCACCACCAGCCGCGACGAGTACGACCTTTTTACCGATCCGCAGATTCGGCGCGTCGAAGCCTGAGGCGTCGTTTCAACTTTCCCTAATCAACTCGTTTCGCACGGCAGAGACGCAGCCGTTTTTGACATAGACGCGCGGCAACCTCCGTCCCAACCGGCAAATCACCTCATACGATACCGACCCGATCAACGCGGCGATATCGTGGGGGGAGATTTCTTCGTCGCCGTCTTTGCCCATGAGCGTAACAAGATCGCCGATGCCGATATCCGGCCATTCCGTCACCTTGATAAAAGCGGCGTCCATACACAAACCGCCGACGATCGGCAGTCGCCTGCCTTTGCAGATAACTTCGCCGATTTTGCTCAGCCCGCGGTCATAGCCGTCGGCATAGCCGATGGGCAGCACGGCAATTCGCTCATCCTTTTCGGCAATGAACTTGCGGCCGTAACCGACGCTGTCGCCGCGACCAATCTGCCGCACGGCCACGATGCGGGCCTTTAGGCTGATTGCCGGCTTGATCTCGAATGGACGACGAACTTCTTTCGACGGCCAATAACCGTAATTCAGCAGACCGACGCGCACCATATCGAAATGCGCTTGGGGTAAATCGAGTGTTCCGCCGCTGTTGGCCATGTGCCAGAGGGGAATCGTAATCCCCATTGCTTCCAACTCGCGTTTTACCCGCAACATCCGCTCGATTTGCAGCAGCGCAAAGCTCTTGTCGAGTCCATCGGACATGGGGAAATGGGTAAAAGCGCCGACTATCTGCAGGCGCGGCAGTGCAACAAGGCGGGCAATTTCCGCTGCGGCTAAGCCGAAGGCAAAACCGTAGCGGCTCATGCCGGTGTCGATTTTGCAGTGAATGCGGGCCGTCTTGTCGACTTTAACGGCGGCGTTGGAGAGTGCAGCAGCGGTCTCGTAGCGATCGATCATCTGCTCGAGGTCGAGAGCCAGAACGTGCTCCGCCTGATCGGGGAAAACGGCGCCGGTGTTGAGGATGGGCGCTTGAATGCCGGCGCGGCGCAGCTCATATGCTTCCTCCAGCATGACCACTCCCAAATAGTCGGCGCCGCTCTCTACAATGGTTCGCGCCGTCTCGATCGCCCCGGCGCCGTAACCGTCCGCCTTGACCACCGCCAGCAGCTTGACATTACCGAGATAGGCCTTGATTTGGCGCACATTATGGGCAACGGCATCGAGGTCCACCTCAACCCAAGCCGGCCGCAACAGCTCCGCATATTTTGGCATGTCGGCAAAATCCATTTCCGGCTGATACTCGTACTTGTTTTCTATTCCTTCGGTTTGTATTTTGTCGTCGGTACGAAAAGAGGCTTTCATGAAACCTAAAGTGATCGTCGGCGTCGCATTGATAGTCGGCGCGCTGATTTTTTTGATCGTCGATGGTCTGCGCAGCAGCACAGCTTATTATTTGACGGTATCCGAGCTCGTTGCGCGCGGCGAACTGCAATCCAAAAGGACCCTGCGTGTACACGGCTTTGCCGATCCGGCATCGATCCGTTACGATAGGACGAGTCGACAACTTGAGTTCCGTTTGTTTACCAACCAGGACACCATCAACGTCACCTATCACGGCGTCAAGCCTGATCAGCTGGCGGAAGCCCAGGAAGTGGTCCTTGAAGGCAAGTTGGTCGGCGGTTCGTTCCGAGCCTCCAAAATCATGCTGAAATGTCCGTCCAAGTATGAAGCGAAGCGTCAGCAAGCGGATGAGACTCTCTGACGCTGTAAACTGCGCGCTCAGCGTCCGACGCCGGGCAGACGCTTTTTGACTTCATCCTCCAGACGCTTGGCGCCTTTTTTCTTTTCCTCCTCGATGCGCCGCTCCAATTCCTTCTGTTTCTCGTCCAGCAGCTTTTTCGGATTTTTGAGCAACTCTTCCAGAGAGCCGATCTCCATTCCGAGAGCCGCGCTTTTGGTCTGCACCAGTTTATCGAGCTGTTGCTTATGTCGGTCGATTTGCGAAGCGAGATATGCTTCGATCTTGGCTTTGGCTTTATCGATCTCTTCGCTCAGCACCGCTCTGAGTTCGCGCGCCAGGAAATCGTCGAGGTTGGAATTCAGGCGCAAAGAGGTCTTGCCTTCGTCGCTTAGGAGAGAAACGCTCAGATCAAGAAGATCCGCCGCATCGATCACGCGGCGAAGGATCTGTTCATGCCGCTTGGTCGCTTCTTCGGCAAAAGCAAAGCGCAGCTTTTCGGCAATAAAATAGAGTTCGCCCTGGATGCGATCCTCGGTCAACTGCAGGTCCAGGTTCAAACGGCCGCTGCCTTGAGCAATCCGTTGCGGCAGCAGCCGAAGATTGGACAGCGTGACGTTCTGCAGCGGCATGCTGTTGAGCTCCAGGCGAAAGGTTTCCCGCGGGGTGCTCAGATAATTCAGCTCACCCCAAAAGGCGAGGTTGGCGCCGTCGCGACGTTCGGCGGCAATCTTGAGGACCGTCGGCCGACCGACCAGCGGCTGCTGCGGAGTAATATCCGTTACGCCGCCCTCGATACGGAAACCGCGCGTCGTGTGGCCCGAGAGACGAACATTCTTGATCCAAAAGCGGGGATAGCGTTTTTCCTCGACAAAATGAATGGTCTGACCTTTAAGTCGCGGCGGTTTTTCTTTTTTCGGTTTGTCCGATCTGAACATCTCCGCGTAAGAGCGGACGGTGTTCACGGTAGCCAAAGCCCGCACCGCATCGTTCACGACCTGATCGCCGAACAGAAAGCGGGCCATGTTTTCCTTGCTGATCTCCGGTAACCGCGCCTTTTCCAAAGCGCGCCGATAATCTTCCTTTACCCAATCGTCCGCCAAGCTGACGCCCTGAAACGAGAGATCCAAATCGCTCTTGAGTCCTGCGCGCGTATCCGCCACAAATTTTTCCAGCGAATCGACCTTTGTCTTGATCCTGCGCACCGTCTGCAGGGCCGCTTCCAAATCTTCAAGGGAACGGATTTCATTCGGCCGAAGCGCCGTCAGCCTAGTCTCAAAATCGTTGAGTTCCTGCTTGACCTTGATTGAGGAGAACAGGCTGTCCCAATAGTCGTAACGCGTTTTAGTCGCCTGATAGAGCGAGTCGATTTTTTGCGGCGAGCGGATGTCGAGGAATTTGATGAGGCTGTCGACGTTCACCTTTTTACCGAGATCGTCAAGATTCCAGGCCGGCGCTTCGGCGACCTGTCGCGCCAGCCGATCGATGGTTTTGGTGATCAGATTCGGCTTTTGTTCTTTTTCCGGACGCGGCTTTTTCGGAATTTTGCCGTCGGTGGTGCGATCGGTTCCCGAAGTCACCGACGTCACCTGCAGATTTTCGATGACGATCTTTTTCTGCAACAGCGGCATCAGATCGAGGTCGAATTCAGTCCGGCCGGTGGTCAAAATGTTCTTCATGGTCTGTTTGGGATTGGCGACTTGAAGGCTGTCCCATTTCAGATGCAGACCGATGAAGGAAAAATCGAGATTATCGATCTCGACCTTGGCCCCGACCAGCGATGATCCCAAATTCTCCAGCCGCCTTTCCAACCAAAGGTCGGTAAAAATAAGGCTTAGAACAATAAACAGTGCGGCTAATACCGCCAAAAAAAGAATTCCTTTCCAACGCACGGCTATTCTCCCCATCGGCTGACTTGCTGATACAAATTGTAGATCTTGGAACTGTTGATGATTTGCATGATCTTTAACTGCTGCACACGCGGATCGATGCTCTGTCGATAGACGACTACGAATTTTTTAAAGAGGAAAAAGACCGGCAGCAGAAGAACCAGGGAAGTTACCAGGCTGCCCAGAACGACAGTGTTGTTGAGGTTGGCAAAAGCGAGAATCGGCGTGCTGCAGCAAAAGACCCACAACGGCCGCAGGGACTCCACCTCAACCAGCAAAAAGTAGCCGAGATTATGGAACAAAGGGTCGAGCAGATAAGCAAAGAGGCTAAAGACAAAAAATGCCAATGTGGCCGCGCCCAAATTGACGTTAAAAATGATGAGCAGCAGAATCACCAAAAGATTGTGCAGATTCCATAATGGCGTAAGGCCGAGAATCATGCCCAGCACGAATCCCCAGGCGATCTGCGAAGGCGCAGCATTTGAACGCAGCGTTTTGATCAGTTTGGAGAGAATCTTTAAAGCGATCATCCTTTGACCCTCGAGTAGGCTCCTGACTCTTTATTATCGATTGGGGGCGGCTAACTCGCTCGCGGCCGCTCAATCTGATGCATAGAAACGCAGGCAAGGCGGCGAGAATTCCGCCCGCATTCATCCCAAAATTTGCCTGCGCATGCAATAAGAGCGGCTTTTGATTTATTACGTTAATCAATCGCCCACAATGTCAAGGACTGGTCATCTTTGATATAAATTCGGTTACCGGCGATCAACGGATGAGCATAGACCGCTTTTTCCGACACGGTGTAGCGGGCCAATTCATGATACGCGGCTTTTTCCGGTTTGAGGACAATCAACCGGCCGGTAGCCGACAGCATAAAGACTGCATCTCCCGCGTCGACAAAAGAACCGAAGCGGTCATGCTTCTCCTCACCGGCCCAAAGCTCGCGGCCGTCGTCAGCCCGCAGGCCGTAAAAAATGCCGCGGTCGGACAAGTTCCAGAGGCTGCCGTTACAAACGATCGGCGTATTGAACGTGTTCCCTCTTTCCGCCCGCCAGATTTCCTTGAGGGTGAAATCCGTTCCTTCTTTCCGAATCTGATAAGCCGTCGTACCTCTGCCTTGGCCGGTGACGATGAGGCGGTCGCCGATGAGAACCGGTGAAACGGCGTTCGAATAGAACCGCTCCACCTGCAGCGGCAGACTCCACAAAATGCGAGGCGTTTTAATGTCGACGGCAAACAGGCTTTTCTCGGAATAGAGAATGAGCTGTTCGACGCCGCCGATCTTTGCCATGATCGGAGAAGCATAGCTGGGGCATTCTGCGGCAAGCTTCCATTTGACTTGACCGCTTTGCAGGTCTACGGCCAGTACGGCCGCTTCAGTTTTCCCGCCGAGATGAGCATAGATAACCCCGTTGTGGGCCAGGGGAGAAAGGGAGGGAAAAAAGTCCGGAACTTTGCCGGCATATTCATCAATTTTCCACAACAATTTCCCGTCGGCGGCATCGTAGCAGTGCAGTTCGCCGGCTACACCTAAAACCACGACTTTACCGGCAACGACCAGCGGCGTACTTCTCGGCCCAGGATGCGACGCAGCCGGTCCGGTCACTTCCGGCGCGGGATAGGCAACCCGCCAAACCTCGCCGCCGTCGTTGGCGCGGAGACAACGCACGACCTCTTCAGCGCCTTGACGGGTAAAAACAAAAAGGCGATCGCCGACCAAAGCCGGCGTGGCGTCGCCGGATCCGACGATAACCTGCCAGATTTTCTTTAGCTCCTGCGGCCAGACTTTCGGTGCTTTGAAACCGATCGTTTTACCGTCGCGATTGACGCCGCGCCATTGCGGCCATTCCTGCGCCAACAGAGGCAGCGACAATATGATCGCCGAACTCGCAATTATGCAAAATGCTTTTTTCATGCGAAACCTCCTTATGATTTGTGAGCGCCCAATCAAACAAACGCACGGCATGACTGACTTGTTGTGTTACAAATAAAGCCGCGTACATATTAAAATACGGCTCAATCAGTTCCGGCGGTAATGTGAGGGTTGACCCAGACCGGGGAGAAGGTTTCCGCAGTACCGCTGTTCTTAAAAAATTTGCGGAATTTGAAAGATGCAGAAATAGCCATAGACGATCAAGGCGAATACAAGTCCTACCGCAAAAATCCAATGCGGCTTGAGTTGTCGGGCCGCCTGCGCAGAGAGGAGGCGAGGCTGCACGAGATAGAGACCGATTAAAAGCCAAAGGGCCTGCAGGGGCGTCAGCAGCAGGCCGTCCAGTACGGCCGAGAGTTTAACGATCAGCACCGGTTTAAAGCCGAACGAATAGACAAGAATCATATTGGAAAGAAAAAAGAAACTCAAAAAGAGACGAAACTGCTGTTTCCAAACAAAACGGCGATTAAAGGCGGGAACGCAGATGCGCAGGGCATCGGCCAAGAGACGCGGCCAACCGGCCAGTTGACCGATTTGTGTGCTGATTAGGGCGGCGCAGCCGGCTATTAAAAACAAAACGGCGCCGAATTCTCCCCAGCGCGAGGAAAAGATGGTTGCCAACGTCATGGCTGTGCTCGGACCTTCGGGCGCCAGTTGATTCGGTCGCAGCACACCGGCGCCGGCGAGCAAAAATCCGGAGGTGGTCACGACGCCGATCAGCATGGCCAAGGTGGCGTCGGCATACACGACGCGGCACCAGCCTGCGACCTTATCGGCATCCGCCTTGGACATGTTCTTCAATGCGTCGACGTCGGCCGGACGACCGTAGCCGCGGCCCGCCGTCATGCCGTATTCGGCACCGATCACCCAGTAAGTGTACCATACCTGACTTGCAAAGCCGCCCGCCGCCCAACCCAAAACCGGCAGGATCTCGCGCCAGGGATTGGCATTCACCCCCGGCAGGCTTAATGCCCATTCCGGTACCGCCGGCACGTGAAAGAGCAGACCTTTCAGCAGCGTCGATAGTCCCGGAGAAACCTTGACGGCTACATACAAAACGCCGAAAACGATGAGCAGAACAAAAAAGCTCATGACCATTTTCAGGATGTCAAAGACGCCCGACCAAACCACCGCCAGCGCGAACAGGGTGACCAACCAACCGCCGAGAACCGGCGAGACCGGCAGCAGACTGTGCACGAAAACGCCGGCTGCGGCAGCCAGCGAGCCGATCGAAACGGCCGCGGCCGCAAATTGGGCGATCAGCGTCACCCAAACCGCCCAATTCTTGGGACCGGGCATGCGGCTGAACATATCGATCATGCCTTCGCCCGTGCAGATCGTATAGCGCGCGCCGCTCATCCCGATCCAATATTTCAAAAAAATGCCGAACACGACCGCCCACAGCACCGTCGGACCCAGGATCGCACCCATGCGTGTGGAGAGGATGACCTCGCCGGAGCCGATAAACTCCGCTGCCCAAACCATGGAGGGCCCAACCAGCAGCAGAATACCCAAGCCGCGCGGCGGTGTTTTCAGGCCGTTCATGAAAGCTCCGAAATGAAAAGTTCAGTGCAGAAAACCGGTAACGAGTCCGGCAAATAGGGCGACAGTAATAAGCCCGAAGAGAATTCGATAGGCGCGATAGGTCGGCTGCTTCCCGGTCAAGACCAGGCGAAAAGTGATCAGGATAAGCAGCGGCGTTACGGCGGTATAATAATGCAGCGTTCCGACAGGATTGCGTCCTGCTACGGCAGCCAGGAGTCCTGAAGCAAACGCCCCCAGCAGGGAAATCCGTGCCGCATGAGCCGCAACCTTTTCGGGCGCCTTTAACGCTTCTTCTTCCTGCTTTTTCATCAACAGCACTACCATCGCCGCATAGAACAACGTCGCGCCGATGCCGAAAATCAGATGCAGGCTGTAAAGAGTTTTTTCCATAGCCTTCCCTTTCGCCTTTTCCTAAAAAGGGATTTCTAAAACCGAGCGCATCAGATTCGCGGGCGGAAGCCCTCCCCCAAAACCTCATGGACATTGTTGACGATGATAAAAGCCTTCGGATCGATGTGTTTGACGATCCGCACCAGTTTGGTGATCTCTTGTCGCGTTAAAACCGTGTAAAGGATCTCTTTTTCCTGGCCGGAGTAAAGGCCGCGTCCTTCGAGCGAGGTGACGCCGCGGCTGAGGTCGTTGAGAATGACGTGCGCAATTTCGTCGCTCTTGTCCGAGATGACGATGGCCGAGCGGGCATAGTCAAAGCCGTCCAGTATGACATCTACCAGGCGGCTGGAAACGAACAGCAAAAAGAAGGCATAGAGGGTGAGGGTCAAGGCCGGTCTCTCGAACGAAAGGCCTTTTGATTGAATGACCAGGCCGGCGAGGGAAACGACAAAGAAATCGACGAGCATAAAGGTGACGCCCGGCTTCATACCCCAGCGTTTATGCGCCACGGCAGCGATAATGTCCGACCCGGCCGTGGTGCCGCGGAATTTAAAGATGATGCCCAATCCGACGCCCAGCAGCACGCCGCCGCAAAGCACTCCGATCAAAAAGTCGTTGTGAAGCAGCGCCACGACCGAGGGTCTTGTGTGAAGTCCAAGCCCGCCGATGACGGGCAGCTGTCCGCGAAAGAAATCGACAAAGAATGAAGCGGCGGTAAAACCCAAAAAGGTGCGGATACCGAACTCCTTTCCCAATTCCAGAATCCCCCAGATAAAGAGCGGAATGTTCAGCGTCCACATCAGGGCGCCGACGGCTATTCTGCCGCCTGAAAGGTAGTGCAGCGTCATCGAAAGGCCGCTGACGCCGCCTGGGACGACTTTGGCGTCGACCAAGAACACGCCGATGCCTAAACCCATCAGCGCCGACCCCAGAATGATAAATACAAAATCGCGCCAAATCTCCTGTTCGCCCAAACCGATTTTTCGCAGGATTTCCTTCATATTCGGACTCCTTTTGCAGCAGTTTACAAAGAAATCTGACCTTTTGCAAGCGGTTCCGCGTCAGTCTTGCGCTGAAAAAATCGATAAAATCAGCGGGTAAACGTCCAGAATCGAGTGAAGGGAGCGCGCGGCCGCTTCGGCGCCCGCACCAAAGAGCAGGGTCATCGCCGGATTACGCGTGTGACCCCGCCAGGCTAAATCTTCGATATTGCCGTGATCACTGGTCAAAATGATCAGCGTACGGCGCAAATCGATTGTCGCAAGAACCGCTTCGACAAATTCTTCCAATTGGTGAAGAATTTTGACGGCATGATTCAAATCCTGTGCATGCCCGGCTTTGTCGGTCTGAAAGTACTCAAACAGCGAAAAATGGTAGGATTGCGATGCATTGCCGATAATTCGTCCCGCCTCTTCGGGCGCCAGCAAAGGGACGTCGAACCCTTTTTCACGCAACGATTCGCCGGTGATGTCCTGATAGACTGATCTCCCCTCAATAAGATCCTGCAGATTGAAAAAGGGCAGGCCGGCGGCTAAATTCGCCACCGAGGTGGCGGAGAGATGAGCGACGATCTGCATGGGATCAAAGTCGAAGAATGGTGGACGAAACGTATTGAGAAATGCGGCGCGCAGGCCCTTTTCGCTGATTTTTTTCAGGATGGAATGCTCAAAGATGATCTCGCGCAGTGTTGGATTTGGAAAACCGTTGAGATGCCTGCCGAGCACAGCGGCGGCGTTGATGCCGGTGAGAAGCGCGGTTTGTCCCGTTGCGCTTTGGGGTAATCCCGGCACGTTCAGAGTTGCATCCAGGCCGAGGGCAAAACCGTCTGTCAAGGGTTTTGGAAAGGTCTCGTCAGAAAAATGACGAAAGAGGCGTACGGATTGACGGCAGGGATTGGCCTCCGTATTACGGCCGATGCCAAGGCCGTCGACGAACAGCAGCAGAACGTGGTCGATAAGGCGAAACTCGGAAGGGGCGGCGGTGTTTTGCGGGACGATCAGTAGAGCTCCTGAATTTGCACACCCGGATAATAGAACCGTAAAATCTCCTCAGCCGAGCGGCCGCGCTCGGCCATCATGGCGGCGCCGATTTGACACATGCCGACGCCGTGCCCCCAACCGGCGCCTTTGATCACAAAGGCTTCGGGCAGTTGACCGCTGCCGATCTTGTCGATGACGATGCAGGCGCTGTAAAGCGTTTTCGGTGACAGTGCCTTGCGAATGTTGAGCTCTTTGCTGATCGAAAACGTATCGGCAGTACCGACTATACGCAGTTCAATCAGACGACCGGAAACACCGCGACTGACCGGCTGCAGATCAATCAACGAGCCGAAGGTACGCCCGGTAAAGCGGCGGATTTGCTCCTCCATTTCCGTACGCGTAAAGTGCTCCTGCCAACGAAAATACTTTTCCGCATAAGCGGCATAAGAGGGTGAGCCGCTTTTTTCCGTATTGCAAAAGACATCAGCCCGCGACTCGATCCACAGTCTGGCGTTTTCTTCGTTGGACAGATCGAACTTTTGCGCCAAAATCTGCCGCTGATCGTGATCAAACGAGCCGCGCAAATGCGAAAACGGCCCGCCGCTCCAGACGTTTTCAGAATTTTCCGTGTGACCGCCGCAGACCGCTGAGAACGGCGTTGTGCACAGTTCGCCGTTCACGGTCAGCACCAGCCCGCGCGTTTCTGTAACGGCCTCGATCACGCGCTCCTTGAGATCGCGGTCGCCGACAAACACCTGGCAGTGAACGTCGGCACAGACATCGAACGGATCGTTCTGATGAACGCGGCTAAAATTGTACAAGAAGAATGTCCGTGCGGCAATGGCCTGCGCCTTCAGCGCTTCTTTGGGAAAGTCCGGCGCCATTTCGCCGGGAACCACGCCCATCAAATGGTCCTCGAGCGGCAGCACGTTTACGGCGGTCAGCTTGCCTTCGGCCGAAAGCCGAAACTCGAGCTCGCCGCGGTAACTGCGGCTTTCCTGACGCGACCAGTGAAAACCTTCGCCCACCTTGACGGAATGAATGGTGAATCGGGGACCCGAAAGACGAACGACGTCGCGCAGGGCCAGTTCCTCGCCTTTGGGAGAAACCAGGATCATTGTGCCCGAGGCGCTGCGTTCAGCCGGCACAATGCGGGCATTCGTTAACTGCGGATTGGCGGAACGATAGGCTTCGGCTTCCGCTGTTGAGGAAAATTCTTGCCGCGAACACACCAGATATCGCAGCTTGCCGGCTATGACGTTATTGCCGAGCGCCAGCTGGTCGTCTGATTCAATGATGTTTACCGGAATACCTGCAGCCTCGTAACGCTGCGCCGCTTTTTTGGCATCGGCGCGGTTGTATGCTGTTTCCAGCTGGAGCCGCAGTTTGGCGGGCGAGACGGAGCCGGGTAGGATGCGAATCTTCCACACATCTTTTTGTCGAGCTTTATAGTTTGCGGCGCCGCTCGATGCGACAATATGCATGGTACCCGACGGCTGAAAAGAGATTTCATCCGCGTTGGTCACAATGCCCACGCGCACGATCGGGCTGACGCCTACAGCGGGCTGCATGTGCAGCGCGGCGCAGGAGCAAAGAAAGGTCGTCAACAGCGCCAAGATGACTGCCCGGCGCCGGCTACTGCAGCTTGTTTCAAGCGCCGCGGAGGTCGTAACCGAATTCACGTAAAAAGTTCTCCTTTTTGCGCCAATTTTCCCGAACGGCAACAAAGAGCTGCAGATAGACCGGACGGCCCAAAAAAGCTTCGATCGCTTCGCGCGCCTTTTCACCCAAGCGCCGAATCGCCTGACCCTCCTTACCGATGATGATTTTTTTCTGCGAGTCGCGCTCGACAATGATGCGCGCATTGATGAAATCCTTGCCCTGAGGCCGTTCACGAAATTCGTCGATCACCACGGTGCTGGAATAGGGAATCTCTTCACCATATTGCAAAAAGATCTGCTCGCGAATCAGTTCGCCGACAAAAAAGCGCTCCGGATGATCGGTGAGAGCGTCTTGAGGATAGAACGGCGGTCCGAAAGGAAGGAGAGAGAGCAGCTCGCTTTTCAAGACATCGAGATTTTCGCCTTGAAGCGCCGAGATCGGCACTACCGCTTCCGGTTGGTGGACCGAGCGAAAGGCCTCGATGAGCGGAAGAAGAGAGCTTTTTTCGATCAAGTCGATTTTGTTAATGGCCAAAACGATCGGTTTGCCTTTGGTTGCCGCTTCTGCCAGTAAATCGCGGTCGTGGGGATTGGGCGCCGCGCCCGCTTCGACCAGCAACAGCAGCACGTCGGCTTCCTGGATCGCGCGGTTGGCTGCCTTCATCATCCACTCCTGCAGCTTGTATTTCGGCTGAATAAGACCGGGTGTGTCGAGAAAGATGACCTGCGCCTTTTCCTCGTTGAGGATGCCGAGAATCGTGTGGCGCGTCGTCTGCGGTTTGTGAGTGGCGATCGAAAGGCGAAACTGCAGCAGCGCGTTGACCAGCGTCGACTTGCCGACGTTCGGCCTGCCGATTATGGCCACGTATCCGGAACGAAAATCTGCGGGAATTTCAGTCATCGGCATTAGGGCATGTGCTCAAAGGCGGTTTCGTCCAACAGCCTCTTGGCAATCTCTTCGGAATCGGTAAACCGCAGCATGTGATGATGGCAGCCGACGCGCAGACAAGCGTCGATCATGCCGCCGTGCGGCAGATAGATGGCGAACATCGGCGCCAGACATTCATCGCAAATCTGTCCATGCTCGGAGAGCGACACTCTGCAGGTTGGACAAAAGAGCTCGACGCATTCCCCTTCCGGCAAATCGATTTCATAAATGTTGGTGAAACTTCCATATACCGGATCGAGATGAATGAGCCCCTCTTTATCCCCATACCTGGCCAGCACCGTAATCGACGGATAACCGTTGATCAAGTGCTCTTCGTCCATCAGATTGTGTTTGTTCGGACACATGGCGTGCCGCACGCGCAGGGACTTGCTCGGTATTTCGATCTCGACGATCTCTTTTTTCTTGTTCTTCATGGAGGTTCTCCAAACTAATCATTCAACCGACGGACAATTCGGCTCAAGACAGGGGCTATGCCGATGCCCGTAGTTGCATGCATCCGAGTGCTAATAGGATTTGGCAACCAAGACCCGCTGCTGCGACGGTGCACCGCAGACGATGCATTTGCCGGACTCCCGCTTGCTGCCGTCAATGGGAACGCAGCGGATGGTCGCCTTGGATGTCTCCTGAAACTGCGCTTCGCAGGCCGGATTGCCGCACCAGTGCACCCAGAAAAAGCCGCCCGGCTCTTCGATTCGACGCTTGAACGATTCAAAGTCGTCCTCGTCAAAGGTGTTGGCGTCGCGAAAGGCTTTGGCGCGTTGAAAAAGCGAGGCTTGAATCTCTTCGAGCAGGGTTTCGATGCGCGGCAAAAGACCGTCCTGCGGCACAGTGATTTTTTCGCCCGTATCCCGACGAACCAACACCACCTGATCGGCTTCGAGGTCTTTGGGTCCGAGCTCAATGCGGATCGGCACGCCGCGCTTTTCCCACTCGTTGAACTTGTACCCTGGTCGGTACTGATCGCGCTCGTCGATCTTGAAGGTGATTCGTCCATGCCAGCTTTCCGTCAGTCGTCGCGCGGCGGCGCACATGCTCTCGCGTTGCGAATCGTCCTTCCAGATGGGCACGATGACCACCTTGAGCGGCGCCAGTCGCGGCGGAATGACGAGACCGTTGTCGTCGCTGTGCGTCATGATCAAAGCGCCGATCAGCCGCGTTGACACGCCCCAGCTCGTTGCCCAGACATATTCGAGCTGCCCGGCTTCGTTCTGGAACATCACGTCAAAGGCTTTGGCGAAATTTTGTCCCAAGAAATGCGAAGTGCCTGCCTGCAGCGCCTTTTTGTCCTGCATCATCGCTTCGATACAGTAGGTGTCGAGAGCACCCGCAAAACGTTCGGCCGGCGTTTTCACTCCGACGAACACCGGCGCCGCCAAATAGTCTTCGGCAAACCGCCGATAGACTTCTATCATGCGCAGGGTCTCTTCTATGGCCTCCTCTTTGGTTGCATGCGCCGTATGACCTTCCTGCCATAAAAATTCGAGCGTACGCAGAAAAAGGCGCGTGCGCATTTCCCAACGCACCACATTGGCCCACTGATTGATCAGAATCGGCAGATCGCGGTACGATTGGATCCATTTTTTATACGTCGACCAGATGATCGTCTCGGAAGTCGGTCGCACATAGAGCTTTTCTTCCAGCTCTTTGCCGCCGCCGTGGGTTACCACCGCACACTCGGGCGCAAAGCCTTCCACATGTTCCGCTTCTTTGCGCATAAAGCTTTCGGGTATGAAAAGCGGGAAATAGGCGTTCTGATGGCCGGTTTCCTTGAACA
Source organism: Candidatus Zhuqueibacterota bacterium (assembly GCA_034506455.1). Lineage (GTDB taxonomy): Bacteria > Zhuqueibacterota > Zhuqueibacteria > Residuimicrobiales > Krinioviventaceae > Fontimicrobium_A. The sequence continues at coordinate 22,105 of JAPDPN010000021.1, forward strand.
TGCGGTCGAGCTGCGCTTGAATTTGTTCCCACAGCGCGTAGCCGTTGGGCTTGATGACCATACAGCCGCGCACCGCCGAGTGTTCCGCCAAGTCGGCGGCATCGATGACATCCAAATACCAGCGGGAATAATCTTCCGAACGAGGGGTAATTCCTTTTGCCATGCAGCTACCTTTTTACTCCGTCGAATTCAGTTTCTACAGTTGTCCATTTTTTCGAATAAACGAATGGTACACCACTCCGGCTCTTTAACACCCTGCAGACAGTAGAGAGCGCGTTGCGGCACCGGCCGCTTGGCGTCGGCCAAAGTCACATCGATCAAGGCGCCGTGCACACAACGGATGCAGCCGGCCGGTTGTCGATCGAATTCCGTAGCCGCGCAGCGTGCGACCAGCGCTTGGCTGTTATTCCACGCGGCGCGTCCGCTTTTTTGCACAATCTGAAGCGATCGGGTTCTTTGAAATACCAGCCGTCCTCGATCCAAGCTCACTCGGCCGCGAAATTCCAGTCGGTCTTCGGCTGCCAACCGCAATTGCTCCTGCTGGTGCGGCGATAAATAAAGATAAAAGCAGTCGTCAAAATCGACAAGCCCGATATAACCGCGCTTCGCGACGGCCAAATAGCCTGCCAAGCGCAGCTGCGCCTTGTTGCCGTAAAACGTTTTTCGAAAATGGGGTTTGACGCTCTCGATCTCGCAGGCCGCTTCCAGCTCGCGCCAGCGGTTCTCTTCTATCCATTCGTCGAATTCTTCCAGCTCAAGCAGAAAGCGACGATATTCTTCTTCGTTCAACAATAAGCGCGGCTGGTAATGTACCTTTTCATCAAGAAAATGCGAACAGCCCTCGCACAGCCGTCCAATGTACTCAAAACCACGGCGGCATGATTTACCCTTGTTCTTGAGCTCGCAGCTCCATCGGTAATAGATGCATCCCTGCGGCCAGCATTTTTTCGCCCGCAGGACATGATAGGCCGAGACGCGATTTTCGAATCTGCTGTGACTGCGGAAATTGCAGCTGAAAACATCCGACCGCTTGTACGGGTTCTTCATAAATGCACCAACTTTAGGTGAAAGTTAAAGATAAAGCACGGCATAATCAAGAATTTTGTAATTATGTTCAATTCGAGTCTAGTTCGTCTATTTAAAAATAGTGCTTGCGAGTTTCCTCCTTACTGTTAGCTTTGCAACAGCAATCAGTAAAAGCAAATGCAGAGTAAAGGGTGACTGAAATCTCTTTGGTTATAATCATTCTTTTTTTGTATTTGGGCATAACTCTTCTGGCGGGGATTGCGCTCGGCCGTCGGCCGAGCTCGGGGCGCGAATTCTTTAACACCGAGATGCCTTGGTGGGCAGTGTGCTTGAGCATTGTCGCCACCGAAACCAGCACGCTGACGGTCATCAGCGTGCCTGGTCTCGCCTATACCGGTGACTGCTCCTTTTTACAGCTTGCGGCAGGCTATATCATTGGACGTACGGTTGCCGCCGTTTGGCTTCTTACGCAATATTTCAAAGGACAAGTCTCCACCGCTTATGAGCTCCTGCTCCAACGCAGCGGAAAAGAAATGCGTACTACCGCATCGTTGCTTTTTATCATAACGCGACTGCTTGCCGACGGCGTGCGTCTTTTTGCCGCCGCCATTCCGCTGTCCCTGCTCACCGGATGGAGCATCAGCTTGTGCATCATTGCCTCTGCCGCGGTTACCACGGCCTATGCCGCTTTCGGAGGTATCCGGTCGGTCGTGCGGATGGACGTCGTGCAGACGGCTGTTTATCTTTTCGGCGCCGTGGTCTGCGTTTATTACCTCATGACCGTCTTGCCGAACGGGCCGGTGCAAGTACTCGAAGAAGCAGCTCTGGGTGGAAAATTCAGAGTCATCGATCTAGGAACGGCCAAACCGCTGTCGCTATTTTTTCAGCGCCCTTATACGCTTGCCGCCGGACTGCTCGGCGGGATGTTCCTTTCCCTTGCCTCGCACGGCACGGATCACTTGATCGTTCAGCGCCTATTAACCTGCAGGACTCTACGCCGCGCCCAAGCCGCATTAATTTGCAGCGGCTTTTTTGTGTTCTTTCAGTTTGCGTTGTTTCTTTTGCTCGGCGTGCTGCTTTATCAATTTTACGGCGGCGCCGCACAGATGGGCGATCAGGTCTTTCCCCGCTTTATTATCGAAGAACTTCCCGCCATTCCGGCAGGATTGGCAGTTGCAGCCCTGTTTGCCGCCGCCATGTCCACGCTAAGCAGCTCGCTTAATTCGCTGGCATCTTCCACCTGGTGGGATCTGACTGCCGATTTAAAAATCATTCCGCCGCAACACGAGGTCGGTTTTCTTCGCCTGCTTAGTTTATTTTGGGGATTACTGCTCACCGGCGCTGCGCTTCTTTTTCGTAAAAGTGTAAGCCCGGTTGTCGAGCTGGGCCTCACCATCGCTTCATTTACCTACGGCGGTGTGCTGGGTGTTTTCCTGCTTTCCCTCTGTCGCAGGCGACCCTCGGAGCAGCTGCTTTTTTCGCTTTGGAGCAGTCTGGTCCTGATGATCCCTTTCATCGCTGCTTCGCAGTCGGTCAAAGCCGCCATTGGCGCGGGCGCAGTTCTTTTCGGCTTTCTGGTCGGTCGGTCGGCATCCTGGTACGGCCGAATTCTTTTGCTTATTGTTGCGGTAATCAGTTGGGGCATCAACGGTAAAACGCCGAATTTGGCATGGACCTGGTACGTCCCGACAGGAACAGCCCTTGCGGTTACGGCGGCGTATGTTTATGCGGGGGGATTAAAGATTCAGGTTAAAATCCGAGCACTGCGGCAACATCGACGGGAGTCCGAGTCGGGACGTCGCGGCCTTCGAGAATGACGCCGCGCTCGTGCAACGCCTTAAAGTTGGCAATGTCCTTTTCATCGACAAAAATAAACGGCGCCAATTGATTTTTCCCCGGCTTGAAGTGCATGCCGCCGACGTTCACTTTGTCGATTTCGATACCGTGGTCGATCAGGTAGACGACATTTTCCGGCGAGTCGACCAAAAGCAGAATCCGTTCGTCGTCGAACGCGCCGTTTTTCAGCGACTCGACCGTTTCCGCTTTGGTCAGCACCGAAGCTTTTAACGTCGGCGGAACCGCGGAAAGATAGATGGTTTTCTGCCATTCTATGGTCGCGACTTCGTCGCTGCACAATAAAATTCGCTCAGGACGGATGACGGAACCCCATCCCACCACAACCTGACCATGAATCAAACGATCATCAATCCGTACCATTACCAGCGGCATTCATCTCTCCCGATTCAGTTTTTGAAAACGACGATTCCCTCTACTGCCTGTTTGCGGATTGTTTCCACCAATTCATCCAAAGGAAACTTGTCCCGATTCGTCATAAACGAAAGCACCATAGCCAGGTTGCAGCCGGAGATCAGCCGTACCCGATCGTTGTTTTGAATCACAGAGGCGCTGATGTTCCAAGAGCTCCCGCCGCGCAGACAAGCCATAATGACTGTCCCCTCGATGTTGGGGCCAAAATTACCGGTCAAGGATTGCAGTCGCTGAGCTATCTCCTGGTTGGACATTTCGGTCACCGACAGTGCGTACAGTCCTTCATCCGTGCCCAGAATACATTTTGCAGCCTCAATAAAGGCATTGCCGAGCGGTCCGTGTGCGATAATGATTCCGTTTTTCATTATTACTCTTCTAAATCGACGTTTACTTGTTCCGTTTCTTCTTCCGGCCTCGCCAGTAAGCTTTTTAGCCGCTCGTCGAATTCCTGCGCCTGGTCGATGCCGATCTGACGCAGCTTGTGGTTGAGCGCCACCGCCTCGGCGACGATCGTCAGGTTTTTACCTTCGAGAACCGGCAACTCGACCAGCGGAATTTCCACCCCCATGATTTTGGTATAAACCCGATCCAAACCCGTCCGCTCGTAGGATTTGCCCTGCTGAAAACGTTCCAGCTTGACGATGACGTGAATGTCCTTTTTGCCGCGAATGCCCCGTACGCCGAACATTTTGAAAATGTCGATGATGCCCAAGCCTCGGATTTCCATGTGGTGACCGATGCTTCCCCGCGGCGCGCCCTGTAACACATTGGAGCCGACTTTGGTGATTTCGACAGCGTCGTCGGCCACCAGCTGATGGCCGCGCTCGATGAGGTCGAGCGCCAGCTCGCTCTTGCCGATCGCCGCCTGCCCCACGAACAACACGCCGACGCTGAACAAGTCGACCAGAGTGCCGTGAACAACAAGACGAGGAGCAAATTTGGCTTCCAAATATTCGCTCAGATGACGATGCACGGATGTGGTGTTGAAAGGCGTCAGAAAAACGGTAATGCCGTGGTGAGTGGCAATTTCGATGAGCTCCTCTGGCACCGGATTGTTGCTGGTGATGATGATGCAGGGCAGCTCAAAACCAAGCACCGTGGTAATGGCTTTGATTCGACCATCCCGTGTTAGGGTGCTGAGATAGCTGATCTCCGTATTTCCCATCACCTGCACCCGCCAGTAGGTGAACACGTCGACAAAGCCCGCAAAGGCCAAGCCCGGACGATTCAACTCTTTCTCGCGAATTTTGCGATCGAAAGAAAAATCGCCGTTGACGACCTGCAGGCTCAACCGTTCGCGCATGTCCTCATAAAGCGTGCGCACCTTGATGAACGACAAAGCCTTTGCCGGCCTTGGATCGAATACTTGGACATATTTTTTTGCGCTGGTCTGCATGCTCCTTACCTGTTTCGTTTAAGCGGGAGCTTGGCACCCCCGCTGGTAAAATTATTCCTCAACGGGAAACTCGATGTTTTCCGTAATCCTCTCCTTATCAAAGTGGCGCAGCTTTTCTTTATACTTTAAGAGCTTCCTCTCCAGTTTATCCACTGCAAGGGTAATGGATTTATACATATCCTCACTCTTTTCAACGACGGTTAATCTCTGCCCATACACTTTTATGCTGATCTCGGCCACCTGCTCGAGCTTGACATAATCCAAGACAATATCTACTTCAAGGATATCGTCATAATATTTCTTCAGGCGCTTGACTTCCTGCGTAGCGAATTCTTTAAGTCGATCTGAGGTTTTGAAATGCCTGGCAGTGAACGTAACAGTCATGGGAACCTCCTTATATAATTGGGGTGAAGAGATCCAGATGCGAAAGATCTGATTCTGTAGCAAAAAGGTTCTCCGAGCACCTCCTTGGGCTGCTTTTAGGGTTATGGCGGGAAGGTTATTCATTCCTTACCCCGTGGGAAACATTGATGATAAATTTTTTTTAAATGCTCGGCCGAAACGTGCGTATAGATCTGCGTGGTACTCAGGTTCTGATGTCCTAAAAGCTCCTTTACCGACATGAGATCCGCGCCTTGGTCGAGCAGATGCGTTGCAAAAGTATGCCGTAAGGCATGGGGATGAGCTTTTTTTCTATCGGCAACTCGCGCGACATGTTTTCTCACCACCGCGGCCGCCTGCATCCTCGACATCGGCTTTCCGTTCTTATTAACAAAGATATAGCCGTTAAATTCCATGCCTTCATCGCGACGCTTTGCGAGAAGAGCCTGCAAATCTGCCAGTAACCTCTCGCCCAACGGAAGAACGCGGGTTCTGTTACGCTTGCCTGTGACCCGCAGTACTCTTTCCGCAATGCGAATATCGTTCTGCCGCAGGCTGATCAGCTCGCTGACGCGCAGACCGGCATCGTAAAACAGCTCGAGCATTACCAAATCGCGCAGCCCGTTCGGTTGCGTCGGATCGACGCTCTGCAGCAGCGCCTGCATCTCTTTAACAGAAAGATAATCGGGCAAGTTTCTGCGAATTTTCGGCGTAGCGATGTTGATTGTCGGGTTGACGGCGACGGCATCCTCCTTCAATAAAAAGCGGGCAAACGAGCGCAAGGCCGAAAGTTTCCGCGCCGTGGTTCGCGGGGAGGCCTTGGAGCGAACCAAATGCGATAAATATCCGCGCACTGCGGCGCGGTTAAAACGGCTTACATCAGGAGCCGGCGCGCCATACCTCGCCGACAAAAAATCAATAAATTGCAACAGGTCGCTCTGATAAGCGGAAATGGTATGGGCGGAACTGTGCTTTTCGACTTGTAATCGATGAATAAACTCGGCTAACCAATCGTGTAAGCTCTTTTGCGTCATGATTTATTGTATAACCTTTTCCGAGTATTTCGCCTTACACTGCGGACATTGATGAACACCGTCGGCAACGAGCAGCATATAAGTGTTGCCGCATTGCGGACAGGCGACGCTGACCGGTCTGTAACGCGACACGAATCGGCACCTGGGATACTCGCTGCATCCGTAGAACAGGTCGCCGCTCTTTCCAACCCGTTCGATAATTTCGCCTCTGCATCCCTCTGCCGGACAGCCCACGCCGATGCCCAAAGGTCGGGTGTAACGACATTTCGGAAACGCCGAGCAGGCCACAAAGCGCCCGAACTTGCCTTTGCGCACCGTCAATTCATTCGCACATATGGGACAATGGCCGTAAAACCGAGCATCATTCCTGCTGTGCGGGCTCTGCTCTTCTCCGCGGTTGATATTCGTATCGTCGAAAGCGTCCAACAATTTGTCTATTTGAGCTAAAAAGAGATCGGCACTCCCGTCTTTTCGCGAGGAAACCGCCAGCTTTTCCTGCAACTGCGACAAAAAGGCGGGGTTAAGTAATTGCGGACAGAGCCGGTTGATTTGTTCGATCAAACAGATTCCGGATGTTGATAGCCGCAACGCTCCTTCCCGCTGTTCCGTCAAACCCCAGGCCGACAGGGTTTGCGGAAGAATGTACCAATGTTCCGGCAGGCAGAGACGCCGCGAGATCATTTCTTCCGCTACTTGTCCCAAAGTAATCCTGTTTTCTATGGTGGAATCGGGCTGCAGCTCGACGTTCGTCGGCGTGAGCTGCTGTCCGACTCTAATTTCGCCGCTTATAGCGCGGTTCTCCGTTTGTCTTTGAAAAGGATAGACGACAGTAAATCCGCGATGTTCCTGCCGCCGGTTTTCTAATTGGATCACATATTTTCGATTAGGGCCGCCCGCGAGAGTTGCGTGAGTTACGCTCATTTTTTGCTCCGTCATCAGTGCGGCCGCCGTGCGCTGCCAGATTAGGGAATAAAGCTGGTACTGTTCCTCGCTTAACCTGCGGCGTACTGCTTTCGGCGTCAGCCTCGGCGAGCTCGGTCTTACCGCGCCGTAACTTGTCGGCTTTGTATTGTCCTGCATCGACCGCTGCGGCACATACTCTTTCCCATAGTTGGTAAAAATGTATTCGCGCCACAGCAGCCTCTCCGAGTCAGGGATGGCGGTGGAAGCCGTAATCGGAAAAGAGATGAGACTCTTGTCCTGACCGTCGCGCAATTCGTGCAGCGACAGCGCGACGACAAGCGTCCGGTTCGGCGGCCAACTGAGCTCTATTTCAGCGGCAGCCGTCAGACTGCCTAAATGGAACGGCTGCGGCGGCGGTAAGGCATTTTCTTTTTCATCGACCGCTTCCACAACAAAAGTATGCTGCCGCAAATCGAATACCAGAGCCTTGAAATACTCCTCATGCGGCAGATTTGGTTTTTGGCCGTTGACCGACTCGAGCCGACCGATCAAACGGCTTTTTCCGGCTGCCAGAGTCAGAACAACCGACGGCTCCGCAGCAGGCTGTGCGGCATTCTTTTCCTCATGCTCGCGAATCAGCGCCAAGGTTGCCAAGACCGACAAGCCGGCAACAGCCGACGGCGCCGAAGGCAATAATCTCCGCAAAACCGCATCGATCCGCCGATCCGCCTCTACGGTGGTTTCCCAGACGACATTTTGTCGCCAGGCGGCCTTGCCGGTATCTAATTTGTCCTGCAGTAAATCGTCATGCAGGTCGTTCAGCCGCTGCAGACGACCGTTGCTCAGGCGCAGTGCGTCACCGATGCGGCGTGTAACGGCGTCACCGACTGCATCGATCGGCGCCGCGACATAGATTCGTTCAAATTTTTCGATGTCGAGACCGTCGAAAACCAGAGAAGGATGGGTCTGCTCATCGAGACGATAATCGAGCGCCGCCCATTCGCGGCTGCTCAGAGCGAGGGGCCACAATGTACAGTCCCCATTGCTTCGAATCGTCTTTTCGATAATGCCTTTTTGCCGCGAATCGACGATGACAAGTACGGCCATGGGGTTCCATCAAGTTAATCGTCAAACAGCGATCGCCGCAAGCCTTTAATGGGGGTAGGGAGTCGTCGTGAACTGGAAGTAGCCTTTCGCGGCGCTGTCTTCGAAATTCAGTACGATTGCCGCGATCAATTCCTTCATTTCTTCCACATCGATTTGAAAGAGACGCATGCCGACGGCTCGTTCGATGATGCGCTCCATGCTGTCGTCGCTCAGCAGATTGAGCTCTCTAAGATGAAACAGATAGCTGAACGCGGTGGGTGAGATGGCTTCCCGTTCGACATCGTTCAGGGTACGCCACAACGGCCGCGGAAAAGCGGTCGTCGGCGCAACGGCAGTGCGGTCCAGGTTTTCGCCGTGACTCATCAGCCAGGACATCGCCGAAGAGATTTCGTCTTCGGTAAAGCCTTCTTCCTCCAACAAGTCCACGACCATCTGCAGATCGACATCGGTATTCGACTGCTCGCGTATTTCGTTCAGTATAAACGTCAGAATATCTAGAAACCGTTTGTTCATTTTACCTCGAGTTAAAGCCCGATTAAATTTATAACAAAAAATTCTAAATGCAACTTTTTTAGCCTATCCACGGCCGCAGCAGTTTTTATACTTTTTGCCGCTGCCGCACGGACACGGATCGTTGCGGCCGACGTTCTTGGCTTTGATGACCGGTCGACCGCGCATGACCGGTGTCGCCGGAACGGCGGCCGGAGCCGGCGCTTCCGCCTTCTGCGGCGCCTGACGAAAGAGCTCGATCTGGGATTTGACGGTCGAGAAGCTTTGCGGCTCGATGCGGCGCAATTCGGCTTCTACGGTTTCGCCGCCGACATCAAAAACTTTGAACAGCGTCTGTACCGTCTCGCGGTTAATGGCGTCGATGGTGCGCTCGAACAGATTAAAGGCTTCGCGCTTGTATTCAAGCAGCGGATCCTTCTGGCCGTAGCCGCGCAGGCCGATGCCCTCGCGCAGTTCATCGATGCCGTTGAGGTGCCGCCGCCAGTTCTCGTCCATCTTTTCCAATACGAAGTAGCGCTCATAGCGCGTCACCTGTTCGCGCCCCAGCTCCTTGATGCGCTGGTGGTAGAGTCCCTTAGCCCAAGCGCTCAGCTGATCCATGACCTGATTGGGATCCATCAGTTCATGGCTGCCGTCATAAATCCGCGGCGATTGCCGGAAAACCAAGCGGCACTCGGTTTCCAGGCGCGAGATCTGATTGGCGTCCAGCGCTTCTTCTTTGCCCAGCACGTTGCTGATCATGGCGTAGATCGTGTCGTCGATCATGCCGAGCACAGAGTCGGAAACGATCTCGCTGCTGAGCTCTTCCTGCTGCATGCGGTCGAGGCGCTCCTGGTAGGTTTTGTATTGGGCAAGCCCCCAGGCCACCAAATCCTGCAGAAATGCCGCATCGTTTTCTGGGCGGCGGTCGGTCGGCAGCCGGAGGGTACTGCGCGAAAAGACCAAGTGATCCGTCAATTCGGCGATATGTTTCTGCGCCTCCGCCGCATCGGCGTAGGTCTGCAGAATTTTTTGGACGCCGCGCCGCAGCGCCGCTTCGATGATCTCCTCGTTCAAGGCGCGACCAAGCATGACCTCTTCGGTGGCCGATCGATGCGTCTCGAGCAGCTCAAAATAACGTCTGCGCGCTCGTCGACGTACGTTCGTCAAATTTTCCGCGTCTTCGGAGTCAAAAGGCCCAAGATCGCCGCCGAACAGCTCGGTGAGCTTTGCTTTTTCGCTTGCAGTCAATTGCGAAAGGTCGCCGTCATTTTGAAAGATAAATCGACCGATGACCGCATCGGCAAAATAAGCGGAGGTAAAAAAGCCGAAAAAGCGATGCAGCAGACGTTTCCGTTCCTTCTGCGCCGCGGGAAGCGTATCGATCCACTCCCGTACGCGGCTGAATATTTTTTCCGGACGGATCGAACGCAGCTCATTGGCGCCGATTTGCGGCGCAGCGTCGAAGAGACGTTCCAGATCACGCAGAAACTCTTCCGTCCGCCACGAGACCGACGAACGATGCATCGGCAGATGAAAGTTCATCAGACCGAGCAGGATCGTGTCCAAGATTTGATCCGTCGACAAAGCGTTGAACATGATCTTTGCCGTTGCCGCTTCGCCGGCTTTGCAGGCTGCGCGGTAGCGGCTGATTGCCCATTCCGTGAGGCGCTTGTCCGCTTCTTCGGCGGTGAGCCCAACAATCTGCATCAGATCCTCGGGAACCTCGCCGAACAGGCGCTCCAACTCGAAGCGGATCGCTTCCAAGTTCCAATGGGAGGGATCGTTGACCCCGGCATTGTGCAGCCGGATTTTCATGCGCACCAGCTGCGCGGCGATCTCTTCTTCAGGTACAAAGCCGAAAACACGGTGGCGCTCCTGCAGCTGCTGATAACGGGTGCGCCGCTCGATCTGCTCGGTCGTCCACTCTAAAATCTGCTCGCGCATTTCTTCATAACTCAGCCGCTCCAGCTCATCGACCTCGAACGGCGGCGCCTGATCAAAATAGGTCCGCAGGTCTTCGAACAGATCGGCGAGCTTCCAGGTGGAGCGGTCTTTTTCATCGACAATGTGTTTTTTCAACTTCGAATCGACGAGATCCTCCGGCTGTGCAAAGCCTAAAAGATTCTGTCGACGCCGGTAAATGATCTTGCGCTGCTCGTTGAGGACATCGTCGTATTCGAGCAGCGTCTTGCGGATTTCAAAGTTTCTTTCCTCGACCTTTTTCTGGGCACGCTCGATCGAACGCGTGATCAGCGGGTGCTCGATGCGTTCGCCCTCTTCCATCGAGCCGAGGCTGCTCATGATGCTGGTGATGCGGTCGCTGCCGAAGAGGCGCATCAGATCGTCTTCCAGCGACAGGAAAAAGCGCGAAGAGCCCGGATCGCC
>JAPDPN010000022.1:0-28685 GCA_034506455.1 Candidatus Zhuqueibacterota bacterium
AATTTAAAATCTTCATGTTATGCAAAAATAGGGAGCCTATGCTCAAGCAGCTTATTCATAGGGGCGTTCTTGTACCGGAACCGCCTCCTTATCAGGGTCTGACGATTAAAATCGACGGCAAACCGCACAAATTGACACCCAAGCAGGAAGAAATGGCATTGGCGTGGGTGAAAAAGCTCGGCACGCCGTATGTGCAGGATTTGGTTTTCGTCAAAAACTTTATGGCCGATTTCAGCCGCGCCTTGGGATTCGAAAAGCCGCTGCAGATCGATCAGATCGATTTCAGCGAGGTCATCGAGTTTGTTGCCGCCGAAAAAGCCAAACGCGAAGCTATGAGCAAAGAGGAGCGCAAAGCTTTGGCGGCGCAGCGAAAGGCTTTGCGCGAACAGCTTAAAGAACAATACGGCTATGCCATTGCCGACGGCGAACGGATTGAACTGGCGACCTACATGACCGAGCCGTCCGGCATTTTTATGGGACGAGGCAAACATCCCTTGCGCGGCCGCTGGAAAGAGGGCGCACAGAAAAAAGACGTTACCCTCAACTTGAGTCCGGACGCCGAAATCGATCCGTCGGAATGGAAAGAAATCGTTTGGCAGCCCGAAAGCCTGTGGGTAGCGCGCTGGGAAGACAAGCTTTCGGGCAAGCTTAAATACATTTGGCTGCACGACAACACGCCGATCAAGCAAAGGCGCGAGGCGCAAAAATTCGACAAGGCCATCGAGCTGGCGGGAAAAATTGAAGCGGTTCGGGAGCATATAGCCAAAGGACTTACGGATCCTGACCCGAAAATTCGCAAAATTGCCACCGCCTGCGCGCTGATCGATCATCTTTGCCTGCGCGTAGGCGACGAAAAGGACCCGGATGAAGCGGATACGGTCGGCGCCACCACTCTGCGTCCTGAACATCTAAAGTTTCATGATGACGGCACCGTAGAGTTTAAATTTTTAGGCAAAGACTCGGTTCTTTGGCATAAGCGCATTCCATTACCGCCGCAGGTCGTCGAAAATCTAAAGGAATTGGTAGCCCAGGCGAGGCCTTCGGCTTCGGCAAAAAACAATAAAAAGCACCCAGCCTACAACAAGCCGCAGATTTTCCCGGATGTCAGCAGCCGCAATGTCAACGCCTTTCTGTCAAAGGCCATGGCGGGATTGACCGCCAAGGTGTTCCGTACACATCACGCCACTCAGGTCGTCAGTCGTTCACTGGCCGCTTCCGATGTCGATGCCGATGATCCGGAATATGTAAAATGGGCTGCGGCAACAAAGGCCAACACCGAAGCGGCGATCCTCTGCAATCACACCCGCCAGGCGCCGAAGAACTGGGCTGAACGCCGCAAGCGCTTTAAAGAACGGGAAAAAGCCCTCTCCGCACGGTTGAAGCAGATCCAGGAGCAGCTCAAAACCGCAAATGAGGCGTTGAAGCAGCTGAAAAAAGAGGCGTCGCAAAAGAAAAAAGAGGCCGGCAAGAACAAAGAAAAGCTTGCCGAGCGCTATCAAAAAAAGATCGAAACCCTGCAGAAAAAGATCGAAACGCTTCAAGATCGCGAAGAAAAAGCAAATTTTGCTTTGGGTAAACTGCGGGCTCAAATGACCATCGCCATGGAGAACCGCGAATGGAATTTGACGACCAGCCAAAAATCTTACATTGATCCGCGGGTCTACTACAATTGGGGTCTGCAGGTTAACTATGACGTGCTGGAAAAGTATTACTCCCGCACTCTGCGCACCAAGTTTCAATGGGTAAAAGAGCAAGAATACAACGAGGACGCCGAAAAGGAAGAGGATGACGACGCAGATTAAGCCGGCCGACTGGAAGGACGTGCTGCACTCCGAACTTCATGCGCCTTGGCTGAATGCGGGAGAAGTGATCGAATTGTGCGAAAAATACGGTCCGACAGACTTTTATCGCGCCAAGCTGCAGGTGGGCAGGCAATATTTTTACGGCTTACAGCAAATTTATTATGAAAAAAGGGACAGAAGGGGCGAGGTTGTCCTCATCATCCGCAACCGCCAGAACCGCATACTGCTCCATACCAAGCCGTTCTATCCGCCGAACACCTTTCGTTTACCGACCGGAGGAATCAAACCGAACGAAACCGTCCTGCAGGCTCTGCATCGTGAACTCGCCGAAGAGACTTCTTTCTCGCCTCTCTTTATCCACTTTCGCGGCCTTGTACTTTCCTCGATAGTATGCGCACGCCGAAAATTGGGACTATGCTCCTATCTGTTTGAAGTTGTTACGGAAGGCACTCATCCGCATCCTATGGATTCGAGTGAAAATATCAGCGGTTATGAATGGGTGCCGCGTCCTTATTTGGCAAAAGTGATCGAACAATTGGAGAGCTTTACCGTCGAGCGGTGGCGTCATTGGGGCGAATATCGCGCCGTTGCCCATCGCATAGCCGCAGGCCTCAGCCATCCAAGCCGTAAACGATCGGGGGCTGAAAGGCGTCTTAAGAACGACCCAAAATAGGAGAAGCGAGCGATGAAAAAAGTTCTCTTGTTCACTTTTCTTTTTTTCGTGATATTGTTGAGCTGTAAAGGCCGAGTAACGGTTGATGAGGCTTACAACGCCATTCGCCCGGTAAAGCAATTGGAATTGCCCTCCCAGATCGCTGAAAACCTTGTAGTCGAAATTAAAAACGTAGCGGATCCCAGAAGCAGCTATAAAAACCGCGTCGAGCTCTATTTGAACGATCGACCGATCGATCCCGATTGGCTGGTTTCCAACATTCAAAATACCTTTGTCTACAAGTTCCGTCTCCGACCCGGATATTACAAGCTGCGCGCGGTCTATATCGCCAACATCGGCTGGGGGGAGGAAGAATATCCGATCTTGAGCGAAGACCTCATTCGGGTGCAGCATGACAAACGGACCGTAGTGACTGCCGAGATCGTCAAAAAGCCGAACGGCGAGCCGGTCAATCGCACCATGTATTTCACCGCCCGCATGGAGTCGCTGGAGATGGAATACGTCCCAACAGGCGCAACCGAAAGCGATTTTCCGCCGGATGAAGATTCCGGCCAGGTCCTGCTGCAGATCAATACTGTACCGGAGCACGCCCAAATCATCATAGACGACAAAGTGGTCGGTCAGTCTCCGTTGCGGACGCCGGTGAGCCGAGCATCCGGCCATGTGCTGCAGGTTTCCTCGCCGGGATATCGCACCAAAACCATCTATCTTGATCAGACGAAATTCGGCAACAAGGAGATCTATCACGTCATTGCCGAGCTTGAAAAAGAATAGTGTAAGCTTTTTATCTTAATGAGACCTTCCACTCATTTAAAAGTTCGCCCGGGAGACTTACAGCTCTGATATATGGTCAGCCTCCAGGGTATTTACTACGAAATCGGCGTGCGACAACTTTTGCGCGGCATTGATTGGGTTATTCCCCAAGGAAGTCGAGCCGCGCTTGTCGGACCGAACGGCGCAGGTAAAACCACGCTCTGCCGGATTCTGACGGGTGAAATCCGACCCGATCGGGGGAACATCCTCAAACCGAAAGACTATCGTATCGGTTATTTGCCGCAAGAAGAGATCGATCAACGCGACCAACCCATTCTCGACTGCGTCATAGCAGGCAAAGAGGAAGCGCTAAAGCTTGCCGAAAGGATGGAGGAGCTTCGCCGACAATTACAGGCGAATCACAGTGATGAGCTGATTGCGCAGTTGGGAGAGATCGAGCACCGATTCCAGGCACTCGACGGCTACAAGATCGAAACGCAGGCAAAGGCCGTACTCAGCGGCCTCGGTTTTAAACCGGACGATTTCAGCCGTTCTTTACACGAGTTCAGCGGCGGCAGACGCATGCGCGTCTACCTGGCCAAGCTGCTGCTGATGAATCCCGATCTCCTGCTTCTCGACGAGCCGACGAATCATTTGGATATCGCTTCTTTGGAGTGGCTGGAAGAGTATCTCTCTAATTTTCGCGGCAGCGTGGTCGTCATCTCGCACGATCGCTTTTTTATCGACCGCATCGCACAAAAAATTTATGAGCTTTATAACGGACGACTAAAGGGCTACACGGGCAACTATCATGCTTATGAACGGCAAAAGGCCTTCGAACGGGAAACCGCCCTTAAACAATCGCTCTTGGTCGAAAAAGAGCGAAAAAAGCAGCAGGAGTTTATCGACCGTTTCCGCTATAAAGCAACCAAGGCGCGTCAAGTTCAAAGCCGCATCAAGGCGTTGGAAAAACTACAGGATGTCGAGCTGGAAACAGCTCCCAAGAGCTATCGGATCAGACTGCAGGCCGCCGAGGAAAGCTATCACGACATTATTCATTTGCGGAATGTTTGGTTTCGATACGATCGCGATTGGGTGTTGAGAGATATTTCGCTCGACCTCTACCGCGGCCAAAAAGCGGCGCTGGTGGGGGAAAACGGCGTCGGCAAGACGACGCTGGCCAAGCTGATGGCCGGATTTTTATCGCCGCAACAGGGGTATGTTCAGCTCGGCAGGCGAGTGACCGTCGGTTACTATGCCCAGCATCAGACTGAGGCTCTCAATCTTTCATTGACGGTTATTGATCAGGTGCTCGGCTTTTGCGCCGAAGAACAGATTCAACACGTTCGCAACCTGCTCGGCTTGTTCGGATTTCACGGCGACGATGTTTTTAAACCGATCGCCGTTCTTTCCGGCGGGGAAAAGGCGCGCGTTTCGCTTTGTCGCTTCCTACTCTCGCCGGCCAATTTTCTTATCATGGACGAGCCGACCAATCACCTGGATATGGCTTCCCGCGAGGCTTTGGAAGAAGCCTTGTCCTCTTACGACGGTACGCTGTTGCTCATCTCTCACGACCGCTATTTCCTCGACAAAATCGTCAATCGTGTGTTCGAGCTTCGCGACGGCGAGCTGCATCAATACGAAGGCAACTATAGCGACTATTTGCGGCTCCGCCGGCAGCTTCCCGAATCCCCAGCCCCCGTACGCAATGAAAAAGCCTCATCTCCCGGATTTAAATCCAAGGAGGAAAAGCGTCGAGAAGCCGAAGCGCGACAGGCCGTATCGAAGCGGCGCAATGAACTAACCACTTTGATCAACCAATTTGAAAATGACATCATGCAGCATGAAGAACGTCGTGAAGAGGTGGAACGACTTTTGGCTGATCCGCAGACTTATAAAGACGGCGCTCGGGCTGCATCTTTGGCTCGTGAATTGAATCTAATTAAGGTAAGAATCGATGAATTGTATGCGCAATGGGGCGCAACCCAAAACGAATTGGAAGAACTGTTACGCTCTCTGCCTTAACCTAACCTTTTCTTGGCAAACAAAGCAGGCTTTATTATTTTTTTCAAGATATGGAGAGTAAATCATATTGAGGAATGTATGAAGAGAGGTTTGTTGATCTTTACCCTTGTTTTTATGATCGTGCTTCAGCTCGCTTCCTGCAATAAATCGCCGAGCAGCTCCATCGACAACCGGCCGCCGCAACTTTCCGTGGACAAAACGGAAATGAATCTCAGCGGCAGCTCACGTTACGACCAAATTCTAATTGTCAATGCCGGCGGCGGCCAGCTCAAGTGGTCGATAGCCGAAAAGCCGAGTTGGCTGAATGTCAGCAATATGGTCGGCTGGGTTACGCAGGACACTTTTGTGCTCAAGCTGCAGACCAACTTTGCAGTCTTGGAATACGGCACCCATACCGGCGTCCTTCGCATCGATTCCAACGGCGGCAATGCCGAGATTCAATTGAGGCTGGTCTACAAAGCGCCCGTGTTGGGCATCGACGTGCCGATTGTCAACATGGATCGTAGATTCACTTACACCCAGCTGGAAATCCGCAATGCGGGCGGCGGCGAGTTGGTGTGGAAAATCGATCGCGCGCCGGAGTGGCTCAAGTTCGAGGTTACGTCGGGAAGTGTCTTTGATCGGCCGGAAAAGGTCCCATTTCGAGCCCGACTGCGCATGTTGAAATACGGGCAGTATCAAGACGAGGTCAAATTCGTTTCAAACGGCGGCGAACACCTGCTCAAAGTTTTTTTAACGTATGAGCGTGAGGTTGAGGTCTATCCGGGCGTCGGCGCGGCCAACGTCGATTTGGGAGACACCTATACGATGGTGCAGAACAAACTGGGAAAACCCGACCGCAATTGGTATGAAAGGCCGGAGAAAACGGTGTTCATCCACCATTTTACCTATGACGATCTAGGCGTTCACTTTAGCGTGACCACCAATTCGATGATTCTCTACGGCAGCGGCAAAGTGAACTATATCGAAGTCGATGCGCCGTATGACGGCCTTACGCCCGAAATGATCGGCATCGGCAGCGCATCCGGCGAACTCGTACAGAAATACGGCCGGCCGCTGCAAAAGAACGGAGACGCGTGGATCTATCCGGGCATCACCTATATCGTTCAGTCCGGCAGGATCGTCAAAATGATTCTCAAAGACGAATCGATTACAAACGGATAAAAGCCGCCGTAAAATAAGAGTCGGTAAGGCTAAAAAGGGCTTTGTAAAAAGCCCTTTTTAGTTTTCCATAAGAGCTTTCTGCAGCGCCGTCGTGGTTGTGTAATACTTGGCGATCATGTTCGGGACTTCCCAGTCCGGCAATTTCCCCGCCTGCAGATAAGCGAGGAACTTTTCCATCACCTGCGCGAAATGGGCTTCATGGCCGACGCGATATTTATCGGGCACGAGGACCCGCCACTCGCTATTGCCGCGTTCGAGAGCAAGGCCTGGATATTCGGAGGCCAGCTTTTCGATCGCCGCCTGCAGGGCCTTTTCGAATTCTGCCGTTAAAGCTTTTGAATTGGGACGCACATACAATTCGGGGCGATAGTTTTCCGCTTTGCCCTGACGAATGATTAAATCCGCTTTACTGCCGCGCATGATGGAAAAATGGGTGTCGCCTCCGCCTTCGGGAGCCTGAAAATTCCAAAGTACCGACACTTTGGCATGGATGTTTTTTAGGCGATAAACGATCTCGCCGTTGCTGAATACAACCAGATTTCCGTCGCGTACATATGGCTTTAGGTAGTCAGGATAATCGTCCAGATGAGTGACCTGCTTGAACTGAGCAGGAGTCAAGATGGTCGGCCAACGCTGCGCGCGAAGGATTTCGACGTCGGTTCGATAGTCCAAAATCTGTTCCGGAAAGCATCCCCACTGAATCAGATCGATCAGGTGCGTCGTCACGTCGACGATGCCTTCGCCCTGCTGGGTGGTGTCAAAGAACCAGGCCGGCCGTTTGAGCGGCGCGCCGGAAACATACTTGAAAAAGTGGTGCACGCTTTCTTTGGTTATAGCGGGTTCGTCCGGTGTTCCTGTCAGCAGTTCGCCAAAAACATCCGGTATGCCGGCCAATCGCTTTTGCAGAATCGTCGTAATTTCGTAGCGTTCGGTCATAATGTCGTAAAGCAGCACGCCTTTTTTTTCTGCAGACGCGAACGCCTCTTTGATCAGCTCGAAGCCTTGGGCGTCGATGCACAACGGTTTGTCCGCCAAAACGTGAATTCCGGCGTCGACGGCGGCTTTAATGTATTCCGCTTTTCGGTGGTTGTTTCCGGCTGTTACCAGCACGTTCCCCGGCTTTTCCTGCAAAAGTTTCTGCAAATAGTCATCGCCTCGATAGACGATTTCCTGCCAATGCGTGGGATTTTCCTGCCGCGAGTTATAAGATTCGATGCGGCGTAGATGCTCGTTCAGTTCGTCGCCGTCCGGCGCATAGACATAGACTTGAGGGGAAACCTGCGGATACATGGTTTTCTGCACCAGTGCCGCGTGAAAGTGGCCGGGATCGAGTGTCATGAGCGTAAACATCGCTTCCGTCTGACGAAAATTTTTGCAGACAATGAACAAGCTGCCGATGCACGTGAAAAAAAGTAATCGTTTGCAGTACATAGAGGATCCTTTCGCAATTGACTCACCAGGTCGCCATCACACCGCGCAAATATCCGATCGACTCGGCGGCGCCGGGTAGAGGATCTTTTTCGTCCTTTTCAAATTCGAGAGAGAGACGTCCTTTGTAATGCAGCTCCGAGACGGTTTTAAGAAATCTTGGGATATCGATGACCCCGCGTCCGATTTCCACCGTCGTGCCTTCCGGAGCCGAAGCGCTGACGTCCTTTATATGAATATCATAGATGCGGTCATGGTAAGCACGAAACTGCGCCGTCGGATTTAATCCCAATCGCTGGGCATGGCCGATGTCCAGACAAATGCCCAAGCGGCGATCGCGGTTCACGATTCGATCATAAATGCTTTGCGGCGTAGGATAAAGCAGATCTCCCGGCCCATGGTTGTGAATGGCCACGATCAAATCGTGCTGCACGGACAGCTTTTCGACCATATCCAAAAGTTCATGCTTCGGTACGCCGATCATCATCTGCATGCCGGCAGCTCGACAATACTCGAATGCCTGCCTGACCTCAGCTTCCGTGTTCATATAGATCACGCCGCCGCCGTACAGCTCGATTCCGGCGGCGCGTACCTTTCCCGCAGCTTTTTTGATCTCTTCCGGCGAAGCTTCCAACGGCAAGTGAAAGCTCTTTAGACAAATGTGCCGAATACCCAAACGTTTCGTCATCTCGAGGCACGTTTCGAGATCGAACGCGCGAAAAGAGTAGGAGGCGATTCCCAAAGTCAACGGTTCCGTGCCGACGGCAGCCTCTAGCCGCTTGACCGAATGCGAAAGGAGGGAAGCCGCTCCCAATGCCGCCCCCATTCGCTTAAAAAACTCTCTTCTTTTTATCATTTTCAACGTTCTCCTGTTGCGCTTTACGATTTTGTATCGGCAATTTTAGCGATTCCCCATGTCAATGTCAAGCGCGGATCCCAGATGAAAAAAATCGGAAAATTTCGCCTGGTTGTTTAAATTAAAAGCGGAGAATATTTATGAACGAACCGCTTAACATTTTAATTGTCGACGATGACGAAATGATCCGTCACACCTACGCGCTGATCCTCACCGAGCACGGCTATGATGTGACGACCGCTGCGGACGGTGCCGACGGACTCGAACAGCTGCAAAAAAGAGATTATGCAATTGTTTTCGTCGATTATCGCATGCCGGATATGGACGGGCTCCGGTTTCTTCAGAAGGGCAAGGAGCTGGCGCCGCGCGCCGAGTTTGTCCTGGTAACTGCCTTTTCCAGCATCGAAACGGCGGTAGAAGCGATCAAATTAGGAGCGTTTCATTATCTCGATAAACCGAGTTCCTCGGAAAAACTTGTCCGATTGGTTAAAAAGATCGAAGAAGAGCGGTCGTTGTACAACATTGATCCTGAATCAGGTCTTCACTTGACCTTCAACGGCGCTCCTTTGACCATCATCGGCAAGAGCGAGCGCATCCGCCGAGTCTATGATCTCATTCTCAAGGCGGCGCCGACCGACAGTACGGTGCTTATCCTTGGCGAAAGCGGGACCGGCAAAGAGCTTTTCGCCAAAGCCGTACACGCTGCCGGTCCCCGACGCGACAAACCGTTTGTGGTCATGGACTGCAGCACGCTGGTCGAGACTCTGTTCGAAAGCGAACTTTTCGGCCATGTCAAAGGCTCTTTTACCGGTGCAACGGAAACCAAACACGGCGCCTTTGAGATTGCGCACACCGGCACCTTTTTCTTTGATGAGGTCGGTAATATTCCGCTGAGCATTCAAGCCAAAATTCTGCGCACGCTGCAGGAAAAGGAAATCCGCCGTATCGGCAGCACGCAGACGATTCACGTCGATGTACGTGTTATCGCCGCCGCCAATATCGACCTCAAAAAAGCGGTGGAGGAGGGACGATTCCGAGAAGACCTCTACTATCGCCTGAACGTTATCCCAATCGAGCTTCCGCCGCTGCGCGAACGTCGCGAGGACATTCCTCTGTTGGCAAATTATTTTCTGAAGCAATTCAAGATAAAGCGCCGTAATACGCCGGTCGAAGGTTTTTCCGATGAAGCGCTCGCTCTTTTTCTTGACTATCCTTGGCCGGGAAATATCCGCGAACTGCAGAACGCTGTCGAGCGGGCCTTAGTCGTCGAGGAATCCAATTTGATCCGTCCTGCGAGTTTGCCGCCGCACATCCGTCGTCAAGTCGAAACTAAAGCAACGGAAGTTTTGTCTTTAGCGGATGTAGAGCGCGAGCACATTCGCAAAACGCTTGCGGCGGCGGGATACAACATCAGCCGGGCAGCCAGACAATTGGGCATCGACCGCAAGACGCTTTACGAAAAAATTCGGCGTTACGGCCTCGACTTGCCGTCTGATATGGAAAATTAGTCAAAGAAAGGGTGAGGATCAGTGGATGGAAATGCCTTTAGCATAGACCGCCGGTCATTTTTGAAAACGGGGCTTTGCAGCCTCGGTTTTTCAATCATGTCTGGACGGGCAATTTCCGTCTCTGCGGGAAAAGAAGATTTGTCCGAGAAAATGCGATTCGGGCTGGTCACCTATCAATGGGGGAGAGATTGGGATCTGCCGACTTTACTCGAAAACTGTGCGGCAAGCGGCTACGAAGGCATCGAGTTGAGAACCCGACATGCACATGGAGTCGAACCGTCACTGACGCGCGAACAGCGGTCTGCGGTGAAGCGACTTTTTGCCGAAAGGGGCATCGTCTGCGTCGGCTACGGCTCCAACCAGGAATACCATTCGCCGGATCCGCATGAGCTGCGCAGGCAGATTGAAGACACCTTTGAGCTGATCAAATTGTGCCATGACATCGGCGCCTCAGGAGTCAAGGTAAAGCCGAACGATTTACCAGAGGGCGTGCCTGCGGAAAAGACAATAGCCCAAATTGCAGCTTCGCTCAATGAGATCGGTTGCTTTGCGCGCGATTACGGGCAGGAAATTCGCGTAGAGGTACACGGTCGGCTCACGCAGCTGCCCAAAACGATGAAGGCTATTTTTGACCAAGTTACGGAAAACAACGTCCGCATTTGTTGGAACTGCAACCCCGAGGATCTTGTTGAGCCTGGCTTTGAGTATAACTTTAATTTGCTCCGCCCATGGTTCGGCTCAACGCTCCATGTTCGCGAACTCGACGATCCGGACTATCCCTATAGGCAGCTGTTCGATCTGCTCAAGGCTACCGACTATTGCGGTTGGGTCTTGTTGGAAGCGCGCAGCGAACCGCAGGATCGCCTGGAAGCCATGCGAAGACAAAAGCAGCTTTTCATGCAGTTAATGGGGAAAGGAAAATAGGCGGAATCTTTCTCGGCGAAAGTTTAGGGGACTCTATTCTCGACAAAAATGCGGTAATACTGGGTCGGCGTGAGAAAGGTAACCTTTTTTTCGACAAGAAAATCGAGAATTCTTTCGAATTCTTGGAACTGCGCCTCATTCCAGTGATGCGGATGAACCTGAAAGACGTACATCTCGCGCGACGCATCATAGCGCTTGGCGAATTCTGTAAAACTGGGATTCGGCGTTGGATATTCGATTTCTCCCGCTCGTTTCAAAACCAACTTGGAGCAGGCAGGATCGCCGAAAAACCATATCAGAATATCGGGATCCTTATTGATGACGCGGACAGTGGTTTTATCAAAAGCATTGCCTGGCGCACCGAAGGCTCTTAAGGTCAGCCCCAGTTTTTCGCGGGCCAACCGCTGGGTTTTGCGCAAACTGGCTAACTGCTCGGCTTCCGAGGTGCGGTAGAATTCAGAGGGTTTGTCTGGATTGGTCCACGCAGATCCGCCGATTTGGTGCGTAAAACCGTGATTAAAAATCTCAAACGTGCCGCCGACCGTCAAATCCTTGACCGTTCTGCAAAATTGCGTATCCGCTTTTTCCAAATAATTGCCGATAATGCCCAAAGCGGCTCTCGCTTTTTTGGAACGAATCAATTCGATGAATCGAAACCATCCTGCAGGCAGAACCGTCTTGCGGTCCCAAATCAGGTCGTCGGCTTTAAAAATGACGATTTGCCGATGTACATAAATGTTCAGCTCGACCGTATAGAAAGAGGACTCGCTTTCCTCCGCGCTCACCAGAATGCGCGCCAATCCCTCCTCGGAAGGTGCAAAAAATACGATTCCCGAGTCAGTCATCTCAATGCGGCCCACGTCTGCCGCCCAATGTAAAGAGGCAGGGGGGATGCCGCATAAACAGGCAGGGGTGGGAATGAAAACTTGACGTTCTGCAAAAACGGTCGAGACAATAGGAGTGTATGGGACAGAGCTGTCATCGATCGCAGACGGATTCTTGGCGCATGAACCAAGCAGAAGGAAAAACAGGGGCAAGTAAAGAACTTTATTCAGAGAGTACATTGGTGCACGCCTCTCACGCTCTCCAGGGTCGTTTACGGGCAGACAGATCACCCGAAAGAATTTCTAGTGCAATGTTAACGTCTTCGACTATCTGAAAGTCATACATGCCGGCACA
The DNA here is from genome assembly GCA_034506455.1 of Candidatus Zhuqueibacterota bacterium. Taxonomy (GTDB): domain Bacteria; phylum Zhuqueibacterota; class Zhuqueibacteria; order Residuimicrobiales; family Krinioviventaceae; genus Fontimicrobium_A. Next base: position 12,313 of record JAPDPN010000022.1, read on the forward strand.
GATGAAATCGGCACCGTTGCGGAATGCGTAAGAAAATCCATCTTTCGGCTCGATAGCGCCCGCGGCCAAGGTTTTAAAAGCGATCCACGGCTGTTCGAGCGTTTCCATATAGGCAATGGTCTCTTCCGGGTTCTCGCACCAGATGTTGTCGTTTTGATTGGCGATGTTGGCCGACCAGTAGTTCGTATGATGCAGGGTTTTGACCCAAAAATCCGGTAGAATGCCGCGCTCGACAACCGCCTTGACGGTTTCCAGCTTGTGGGCTCCAATACCCGCAGGCAGGCCGTTCGCTCTCGCTTTGACCAAAAATTTTTCGAACGTGTCCAGATCTCCTTGTTCCACCAAGGCATCGGCAATGCCGCCTTGCACATAGGCCGCACACGCGCCGCCGTCGATCGAAATCTCCAGCCCGTCGATGGCATTGTTCCACCCGCAATCGGAAATGAACTGAATTGTCCCTTTTTCCTTGCGCCAATATTCATTGATGACGCGGCAGAGCTGCGGATTGGTCAATATCGTATTAATGCCTGCCTTTTCCGCCAGCCAAAACGTGTCAAAGATCTTTCGGTCGGTGTGATAGGCTTTGACCAGTTTGCTCACATAAATAAGGTCGCGGGCATGCGCCCAGCCGCCGATCAAATTGCCGCCCAAAAACAGGCGGCTGATTTCAAGGTTTCCAATTTTGCCTTTCGGCAACTCACCTTTTAAATCCCGCAGCTCGGTAAACTGAAAGGTCTTGAGGGTTGCACCTGTCGTCCCGTCGGTTTGGCCGCGAACTTTTTCCGCCAGCAGGTGCTTCTCTTCATAGCTTTCCCATCCCTGCTTGCGTACAAACGCATAAACAAAACCGCCGAACAACGGCATCAACGCCAGGCTCTTGAGAATCTCACGACGCTTCAGGTCAGCGACAGATTTAACCTTAACATCCGCTTGAACAGCTTTCTTTTGGGATTGTCGAATGGTTCGCATAACGCTCAAGAGCCCGTCCAAACCGAAAAGACGACCGGTTGGAATGAGCACGAACAGCAGGAGAGCGAACATTTCGATGAGATTCTTATCCACCAGCAGATAGCTGCCTTCGGCCGGCATACCGACGCCGTATCCGGGTATGGGCGGATTTGCGACATAGTAAAGCGCCAAGAGCAGAAATCCCGCACCGGCTGCAAGCCGCGTAAATACGCCCAAAAACAACCCCAACCCGATGAGGAGCAACCCCCAAATGTTCAATTGGTCGACAACCGAAAGCAGCGCAGGCGAATCGCTAATGCGATGAAAATAATCCGCCAAAAGCCATTTCGACCGGGCAAGAAAAACAGCCGACGACCAGCCCGGATTAAAGAGCTTAACTGCTCCTTCGTACATAAAGTGCCAGCCGATCAGCATGCGCAAGATGACCAAAACCGTCTGCTGTGCGGTGGAGAATTTATTGGAAGAGGACATGGGCGGCAAACTCCTATTTTTAAGACAAAATAGCCAACTTTAACAAGATAGTCAAGATGATTTAAAATTTTTCTAATCGCGATCCTTTCATTGATAAATGCTCAATAATTACCGAAAGCAAATAATGATTCAGCCCGGTAAATGACAGCAAATTACTTTTTCTTTCCAAAAAGAGTTTTATTTTTCAAAAATATCAACAAGGGAGGCTTGACTCGTGGGCAGAAAGCCGATTGAGATTCTTGGGATTGCAACCTTTGTTATATACATAACCTTTGCTTCGATCCTGGCAAAAGAGTCTTGTGCACCGGTTGTGCTGGAGCAGGACGAGCGGCACGTTGTCTTTTCTTTTGTTACACCGTCGGTTTTGGTTTCTCCCGCTGAGGGAATCGGAGGAATGGATTATTGTTTGCCCTCTATTGCCGGTTGTTCTCAGAACGGCGTCCCCGGAGAACCTGCCTTGCCTCAGACAGGCTTTTGGTTGAGCCTACCACCGAACACGCATGCACGATTGGAAATTATCGACCAGGAGATCGAGACGAGGAGGCTGCCGCGGGTTCTGCCCGCTCCGCGGCTGGAAACCTCCGCATTCTCCAATGACAAAACCCTCGTTTACGATGAAGGCGAAGTCTATAAACGATCGACTCTTTTCCCATCCGCCCATATCGTACCAGGCAAGGAAGGCCTGTTCCGCGGCCAACGCATGGTTAGTTACCGCTTCTTTCCCCTGCGCGTCAATCCGATGACCGGCGAGGCGCAGTTTTGCCGATCCCTGAAAGCAGCCGTCTATTACGACGCAGTCCCTGGAAGAGACCGCGAAATCCGTCTTACGGCCGCCGGTTCCGATCCTTTGCTGTCCGCCGTGACGATTAACCACCAATCCATGCCCAAAATTTTGCAGAAAGGCCAAGTTGTCCCCACTGAAGACTATTTTCTTGACCGCGGCACAGAGTGGTACAAGCTGACTATCCCGCAAAGCGGCCTCTATCGACTGACGGCATCGGATCTTCGGCAGGCGGGAATGCGTCTGGAAAGTCCGCCTCGGCGTTTGGCTCTCTTTTGCGACGGCAAAGAAGTCGCCGTGCGCATGCAATGCGCCTCCCTCGACCGGTGGAGCGACAGTGATGCCGTTGAGTTTTTTGCCGCTGCCTATAAAGATTACTATAACAGCGAAAACGTCTACTGGCTGACGCCGGACGGCGGCATCGACGGCCTGCGCATACCGGAACAGGATGCATATCCCAAAGGCGACGAGTTAATCAACAGCGGCATCGCCGTCTATCGCTTGGAAATTGACCGCATAAGGCGCGCCGACTTTCCCGGCCATACCGACAACGAGCGGTGGTTTATGGACGATTTGCGCGCCCCCAAAACGCTCACCTATCCGCTGCCGATCAACTCGGTCGATCCAGGCGGCTCAGCCTTTTTAAAGTTCAGAATCCAAGCCTATGCCCAAAGTCAGAGCGTCTTTCCCGATCATCATACCCAAATCTTGATCAACGATCAGATTGTTTATGATAAATTTTGGGACGGACGCGCGACGCTTTTCGACTCGACCGTTTTTTCAACCCAGCTGCTCAAGGCAAGCGGAAATACGCTGAAAATTGTCGGGCCGGGCGACACAGACTCTTTTCTCGATTGGGTGCTTGTTGATTGGTTCGAGCTGCATTACCCGCGGGTTAATTCGGCGGACTCTGAGGCGCTCTATTTTACGTTGAACCTCGATGCGCCGAAAACCGTGGTATTGCAAAATCTCACGGGAACCGTTGATCTGTATGATGTGACCGATCCCTTTCAACCGAAGCGGCTGGTTAATGCGGAACAACAGGGGGATAGGCGCCTTTTCCGTCTGTCTCAAGCCGGAGTCTATGAAATTTTTGCCGTTCAGCCGCAGCAAAAACTCAAACCCTCTAAGATTTATGCAGATGCGCCCTCTTTGCTCAGAAGAACTCTTCGTCAAACGGACTATTTAATGATCACCGTTCCAGAGTTTATTTCCGGCCTGACACCTTTGGCTGAGTGGCACCGGCGAAATGGCCTTAGCGTAGATATTATCGACGTTCAGGACATTTACGACGAGTTCAATTACGGCAAAAAATCAGAGCGAGCCATCCGCCGGTTTTTGACCCATGCCATGCAGGTGCTCCCGCTTCCTGCGCCGCGTTATGTGCTGCTGGTTGGCGATGCAAGCTGGAATCCGCGCCGACTGAATTCGTCCAACCCCAGCTACGGCGGCGAGCAGACCACGGACTTTATCCCGACGCGCCTTTTCGAGAGCCTTGTCGACTATTTCGAGGCATGTTCAGACAACTGGATGGCGTGCGTCGACGGCGAGGACGATATTCTGCCGGATCTCCTGGTCGGGCGCCTGCCTGCACGTTCAGCCGATGAAGTGCGTCAAATGGTGCAGAAATTATTGCTTTATCATCAGACAGCCGCCGAACCTTCAATGCGGCGCGCCGTGTTTGTTGCCGACATCGGGGAGGGAGGCACGATGGCCTTCGAAGACACCTCTTCCTCGCTGGCATCCCGATTTGTGCCCCCGACGGTATTAACCGAAGCCCTTTACGTCAGCCGTTCATCCCCGACCGAAGTCAGGAAACGCCTTCTGGAAATCTTTGGTGAAGGAGCATTGACCATAAACTATTTTGGCCACGGCAGCGTCGGCAATTGGTCCAAGCATTCAATTCTCACCCGCGCCGAAGTGCCGTTGCTGCCTCGAGGACGCTTTCTTCCCTTTGTTTTCACCATGAGCTGCATCAACGGCTACTTTGCCGATCCCAATCCGGCCAACTCTTCGCTGACGGAAATGTTGTTTAATCAGGATCAGGCCGGAATCATCGGCGGCTTTTCGGCTGCGGGCGAAGCGTATCCCTCCCCGCTTTTCCCTCTGGCACGAACCCTCTACGATGCGCTCTATCAAAAAGGCATTACCAGATTGGGAGAATTCTGTACTGCCGGTCTGTTCACCATGTACGCCGACTATCCGTTTTTCGACGATCATGTGCGATTTTACATTCTCTTTGGTGATCCGGCATGCCGACTGCAGTATCAGCCCGAACGTCTTGCAGATGCCGGTTTTGCCGGACAAATCAGATTCAACGACGGCCGCAAGGTGAAAGGAAAAACGCTGACGGCCTTTATCAGTCGACAAACCGTGGCGCAAACGACCATAAATTCCGAAAAAGGTGCATTCGGGCCGATCTACATTCCGCCGGATAATCCGGAAACACCGGTACGCGAAGGAGGCGTTGCCGGCGATACGGTGACGTTCGTTTTCGATTACCCGCAGAATCCGATCCAGCTCTTCCCTACGGCGTTGTGGAAGGGCGGGCAACTGCAGCGTCTGACTCTTTCCGAGCTCCCCACCTCAGTCGCCAAACTGCCGGAGGTCGAATTTTTCATCAACGGAGAGACCGCCGAATCGGCGTTTGCAGACGGAGATCCGTTGCAACGGGATGCGCTTATCGAAATTCGCTTTCAAGGTTCGCAAGGACATGAAAGCGGCGATCCCCTCGTACGCCTCAATAGACAGGTTCTTGATCTTTCTACAACTCGTCGTCATATTAGCGATGGCCTTGCCTTCACCTTACCGGTAAATACTTTGCCGGACGGCGAATATGAGCTGTCGGTCCACGAACCGGAATCAGCCGCAAAACCGTTGAGGGTCTTGCGTTTCCGCATCGCCTCAACACTCCGTCTGTTGGATGTCGTCAACTTTCCGAATCCTTGTGCCGAGCAAACCGCCTTTTCTTTTGTGTTGGAAAACGACAAACCGGCGCGTGTAACCCTCAAACTTTTTACGGTTTCCGGCAGGCTGATTTACAAAACCGAAAGCGAAGCGGCTGTCGGCTATAATGCCATCCACTATGACCTGTGCGATGCCGCGGGTGAAAAACTGGCCAACGGCCTCTATTTCTACAGGCTGTCCGCTTTCGACGGTGAAGAAAAAGCAGAGGTCATCGAGCGTTTGGTCGTAATGCAATGAGAGGAATTCGGAGAATCTGCCGATGTTTCTGATTGCTTTGCAAAGAGGATGGAATAGCAAAACTGCGTCGCGTAAAGCTCGAAATACAATCCATACCTTGTTGTTCATTCAACTCTGTACTTTTGCGAGTTGGGCGCAGGAACCCTTACGATTTGAGCCGATTCGTCTTGCGCCGATCGATTCAATTGTTTCTTACTCGCGCGCCGTCTTTGATGTCGGCACCCGCTTTTCATCGAAAGATACGGTTCTTTTTCTGCCCAAAGTCGAAGGATTGCAGGTTACATCGGTCGAAACAAAAAGCGTTCACGAATTGGAGGTCTCTTTTCGACTTGACGCAGGGGGTGTATGCTGCGGAAAATATCAATTTGCAATTTGTGATTCCAATCTGCAGCGAAAAGCCGTTGCCGTGCTGGACATTCTTTCTCCGACCCCGCCGACGATCGATTCCGTCCGCTTTGCCGTTCTGGGGAAAAAGCTGGTCGATACTCTTCTTGTCGACCCGACGCGACCGCTTGCCGCTCATTTGTGCATCTTTGGCAAACGTTTGCCTCAGGATGCACAGATTGAATTTGCCGATCCGGCCATTACCGTAAAACCGAGCCGCGCGCCGAACCCTTTTGATCCGACGGGCGCTTTGTGTGTTGAAATCGAAATCAAACCGGAAGCGGTTTTGGGAGAAGGATTGCTGACGCTGAAAAGCACTTTCGCGCCTGCAGGCGTAAAAAAGCTCTTTTTGCGTTCACCCAGGCCGCCGCGACTTTTTTCCGAGATCAATGACCTGACGGCAGACGGTAAAAGCAGAACCCTTTTGCTCGAAGGCAGCGACTTTGCCCTTGGAATGAGAGCTAGACTGGTTGGGATGCCGGTCGATTTGCGCAGCCGCCGCATTTCCGTGGATAAACTCGAAATCCGCTTCTCCCTTCCACTGACCGAGGAAGCGATGCGGTGTCGATTGATCGTCGAAAATCCGGACGGTCAATCGGATACCAGCAACACCTTTTTGGTTCTGCCCACGCCCTTGTCCTTTGCCCGCGCCGAACCTATCGACCAGTCGCTTCTTTTTGCCGGCAGACCGGCACGCCTGCTGATCACCGTTGCAGTCGATAGGAATCGCCGACTGCAAAAAAGCAAAACCTACGAGATTGTGATCGATTCTCATCGCTTTCCAGTTCAGGTAGTCACCTCCGACAGCACCTGCGAGGCGGAAATCGAGGTGCCGATTTCACTTGAAAACCGCCTCCAAAGACAGCATGTCTTTACGCTGCAGGAAACGGGACGGCCGCCGCAGTGGCGCGGCGTATTCAGCAGCCGCCTGCCGCCGCGCATCGATTCCATTTCGAGTAATCTCATCCTCCATCCTGGGGACAGCCTGACAATAATGATAAAGGGGGCTCGACTCAAAGACATGCTGCTCGGCATCGCGGATCCTGAAGTCACTTTTCAGGTACTGGAGCAGCGGGAGGACTTTGTGAGGGTAACGGCTGCCGCAGCAATGCGCGTAAGGATCGGCGATTACCCTCTGGAAGCCTATATCCAAGGTACGGTCTTTACGTTCGAGGGCTTTCGTCTTTCCATTCGCCCCTGGCAACCCTTCAGTGAGTATGTCATTTTTCACCTTTCATCGTCGGGCGATTTGCCGCCGGAAACCTGCTTCCGCGGCGTGGAAAGTAGCCATGTCATCAAAGCCGGAGATATGATAAACGTTCGCATCAAACCTTCACGAATCAATCCCAAGTTGGGTACGCAAAAGCTGTTGATCGCCGGCGTGCTGACCGACTCGAGCGGCGCCGTGCGCGCCGAATCTCTCGACAGCCGCCGCATCGCCGTTTCCGCGGGAGACGACGAGATCACTTGGAGTTGGCGGGCCAGAGAGCGCATTCGTTCCGGCGATCGATTGGAAATTTCCCTGCAGAACATCGGCAATCAAAACCGCATTACCGAATATTTTGTTGTCGCGCCGCATTGGTCCGAAGCGTTTCACGGCTCGACCTCCTTTATTCTGTGCAAAATACCGTTCGGCGGCGGTGATGAAAAGACGCAAATTCTCAATTCGATCGGACTGGGAGTCAGTTGGCAGCCGTTCATCAAAAAACGGTTTTTTGAATTAGACGCCGCCTTTATTGTCGGTAATGCCAGGTATGATAAAAGCGACTATTCCGTTCAAGTCGGTACCGGAATAAGCGCCATTCTTTGGCAGCATCTGCAGCTCGGCATCGGCGCCAATCTGACCGGACAGTCGTCCTCAAAAGGCTTTATCTTCATCGGGACTCGATTCAAACTACCGATTTCGTTGTAGAATATCTTGCATCTCGTTTTAATTTTGAATATTTTACGCCGTTCCTGCATCAAATAATCAAAACAAACTAAAAGCCGCAGGTGCCTTATGGAAATCAAGAACATTTTGGCGCCCTTTGATTTTTATGATTCGTCTCGGCGCGCTTTCATTTATGCCGCGGCATTGGCAAAGCGTTTTTCAGCGCACTTGACCTTATTCCATGTCGTTACGCTTTTCGACGACGATCCGTACGACCCGCAATTCTCCTTTCCGCACCTCGATGAATTTTACAAGCATCTCGAAGAGCAGGCCGGAGGTCAGTTCGAAAAGTTAATTGCCGAGAATCAATCGGCGGGTTTGAACGTCAGCTATGTCGTACAAAGAGGTTTCAGCCCTTACGAAGAGATACTTCGCTTTGCCGAAGATAATCCCGTTGATTTAATCGTTATGGGCACACACGGCCGCACGGCGTTGTCGCGCTTTTTCCTCGGCAGCGTTACCGCCAAGGTCGTTCATCATGCACCGTGCCCGGTGATGACCGTGCGAATGAACGTCAAAACTCCAGGCGAACCGAGTACACCGAAATTCAAGCGTCTCTTGGTGCCGACCGACTTTACGGAGCCGAGCAACAAGGCTCTACAGTTGGCCTGCGGACTGCTGGAAGAGGGCGGAACGATCTTTTTACTGCACGTAATCGAGGGCTTGGTGCAGCCGGCGTTCTTTGCCGCCGATGGAGAGCTTATATACGAAGTTACACCGCAAATTCGCGACAACTCGGAGGCTCTTCTCAAACAGGCGGCCTCGCAAGTGCCCGCGGGAATCGACGTGCAGACCGTTACGCTCGAGGGATCCATAGCCCATGAAATCCTCGAATATGCCGAAACTCAGGACATCGATCTGATCGTCATGGGTACGCATGGTCAAAATGCTCTCAGCCATCTGTTTATCGGCAGCGAAGCGAACCGCGTAATCCGTAAGGCTTGCTGCCCGGTCATTACCGTAAAATAGAGGAATTTTTCATGGAATGTTGTGCCGATGTATTGCAGCGCCTCTGTGATGAGCTTGCCGAAGACATCGATTCGGAATTGTGCATGGAGTTGAAAAAGCATTTGGACGAGTGTGAGGAATGCCGCACTCAACTCGAATCGATGAGAACCTTGGTGCATCTGTTTCGCTGCCTGCAGGAAAAAGAAGTGCCCAAGGCAGTCCACCAACGGCTGTTGACGCTTCTCAACGTGCCTGAGGTTTAAGCGCGACTTTTTGCTTGACAATCGAAAACGGTTTTTGTAATATAGGGTGACATCAAGTTCACCCTTTTTTGTTTTTGGAGAGAGGATGGAGAAGCTTACGCGACGCCAACGAGAGGTGCTCGAGACCATCATTCGGTTGATCAATGAAAAAGAGTACCCTCCGACGCTGCAGGAGTTGACGGAGGAGCTCGGCGCGTCGTCCCGCAACACTGCCGTCAAACATTTGTCTACTCTGGCGCGCAAGGGCTACATTGTGTGGGAAAAGAACATCGCCCGCGGCATTCGGGTGCTGGAGACGGGCGGCGAGTTGACGGTAGGGAAGGAGGTACGGCTGCCGTTGGTCGGAACGGTAACGGCCGGCATGCCCATTCTGGCCGAGGAAAACATTGAGCGTTACCTGGCCGTGCCGAAATATCTCCTTCACTCTCCCGGGCGTCATTTTTTGTTGCGCGTCAAAGGCGACAGCATGCGCAACGCCGGCATTCTGCATAACGACGTCGTTATCGTCCGTTCGCAGCAGATTGCCGATCTGGGCGACATCGTCGTGGCGCTCATCGGCAACGAGGCGACGGTCAAGCGGTTGGCGGCGGAGAACGGCCGCCTCTATCTAAAGGCGGAGAATCCTATGTACCCGGATCTTCGCCCTGACGAAGAATGGAGCATTCAAGGCAAGGTCGTGGCGCTGCTGCGGGAGAACGTCGAATGAGAAGCGATCCCGACGGATGGAGCGGGAGGGCGAAACACCGATGAGCCGCGCCGTCATTCACATACGGGTGGCCGATTTTCCGGTAGCGGTGGAGCAGGCGTTGGAACCTCGGCTGCGCGGGCGTCCGACAGCGGTAGCCGTCGAAACGGGCGGACGAGCCTTGATCTTTGCCGCCTCGGCCGAAGCGCGCGCCGCAGGTGTCTTTTCCGGCATGACGGTTCCGGAAGCACGCCGCCGCGCCCCTGATCTGATCCTTCTGCCGCCCAATGCCGATCTCTACCGCCGCGCGATGGAGGCAATGCTCGACGTGGTGCGGCGCTATACGCCGGTTTACGAGCCGCTTCGTTTCGGCCGCGCCTATCTCGACATGAGCGGCACGGAACGGCTTTACGGACGCATAAAGGACGCGGCGGCGGACATACAAAAACAGATCCGCCGCCGCCTCAATCTCGGCGCCTCGGCCGGAGTCGCCGGCAACAAGCTTGTCAGCCGCACCGCCGCCGAGTTCGTCGCCGGTCTCGGTGAGCCGCTCGGACTTTATGACGTCCGCATCGGCGAAGAGGCCGCCTTCCTCGCACCGTTGTCCGTCCGCTACCTTGCCGCCGGCCGCCGCGACGTCTACCAGGAACTGTGGGATCTCAACCTGCGCCGCATTCACCAAGTGGCCGAAACACCCGTCGAACACCTGCAGACCGTCTTCGGCCGCCTAGGCGTGTTGCTGCATCAGCAGGCCAACGGCATCGACCCGCGACCGGTCATGCCGCCCAAACAAAAACCCGAAATCGTCGAGATCGACCAGCTGGAAGAAGACAGCAACGATTTCCCGCTGCTGCGCGCCCGCTTACACGGTCTCCTGGCAAGCGCCGCGCGCCGACTGCGCCGAGAACGCCTCCTGACCGCCCGCCTGACCGTCGAAATCCTCTATTCCGATCAGCGCAGCGAAACGGCGCAGCAGCGCTTCCCCGCCTCCAACGACGAGTTGGCCCTCACGGCGGAGCTGAACGCCCTCCTCAGCCGCGCCGTCACCCGCCGTGTCCGCGTGCGGCGCCTCACACTGCGCCTCGGCGACCTCACCCCGCCGCCGCAACAGTTGTCGCTCTTTGACCCGGCCCGCGACCCCAAACGCGAGGCGCTCATCGCCGCTCTCGATCGAATTCGCGACCGCTACGGCGAAACCGCCATCCGCTTCGGACGCGCAGCTTAACCCACTGCCTTCGATCATTAATGCAAGCAGGAGAAAAACTATGGCAAACGGCAATCTTGAACTGATCGAGTTTTCAAACAAAACGCGCCGAGATCGGGCGCTGTTGAAACGCTTTGTCGACTTTCATTGGGATCATTACCGCGACGATCCGCAGTATGTGCCGCTGCTGGACTATGAGTATCTCGGATTTAGGCTTATCGGCATGGTCGGCTTTTTCGAGCCCCGCAACCTCTTTTTCAAACACGCCGATATGGCTTTTTTTATGGCGCTCCGCGACGGCAAAACCGTCGGCCGCTGCAATGCGTTCGTCAACTATAACCACAACCGGCATTGGAATGATAAAGTCGGCTTTTTCGGCCAGTTCGAGTCCGTCAACGATCCCGCCGTCTCCTCGGCGCTCCTGGACGCAGCCGCCGCCTGGCTCAAGTCCAAGGGCATGCAGGTGATGCGCGGACCGCAAAATCTGCCGGTCAACGAGGCGACGCCCGGCTGCCTCACCCGCGGTTTCGACAGCCGCCCGGTCATGTACTATCACTACAACAAGCCCTACTACGCCGATCTCCTGACCACCTACGGCCTGAAACCGGTCAAGCGCGTCTACTCTTGGGAAGTCGCCGTACACAACCCGATGGAAGAAAAGCTTGAACGAGTGGCGCAAAAAATCATCGAGCGCTTTGACGTCACACTCGAAGACTGGGGCCAAAGACCGCTCAAAGTGCGCAAAGAGGAGATGTTCGAAATATACAACGATGCCTGGAACGATAACTGGGGCTTTGTCCCGTTTACCCGCGAAGAATTCTACCACATCGTCGACGAGATGATGCTGGTTATGGATAAAAAGCTCTTTGTTTTTGTCTACGTCAAAGGCGAACCGGCCGCATTTTTCGGCGGTGTGCCCAATATTACGGAAAAAATGGTGCCGATCCCGTGGTGTCGTCGGTGTGAATTGCTGCGCGCGGCCAAAATGCTTCTCACCAAAAACCGGTGCAAGGGCTTCCGACTCGGCTATTTGGGCGTAAAGAAAAAATTCCGCCGCCTCGGCCTCGACGGCGTGATGCTGTGGAAACAAAAACTCTACACCCAAACCACGCCGTTCGAGTATTGCGACGTAGGGTGGGTGCTCGAAAATAACGAACTCGTCATTCGCCTCGTACACTTGATGAACGGCAAGGATTCCAAAGAGTATACGGTTTTCGAAAAAGAAATCTAAGCTGTGCCTCTGCCGGCTGATGCAATCGCGCACAGCCGGCAGATCATTAATAGCGGCTTGGAAGCCTTTTTCTCCTGCATTTGCCGACGGTTTTCACATGCCTTTTACCCATCTTCATGTTCATTCCAACTATTCTTTTTGCCGCGGCACCGCGACGCTCGAAGACCTCTGCCGAACGGCCAAGCAGAGGGGATTCACGCATCTGGCTTTGACCGACCGCAACGGCTTGTACGGCCTCGGCAATTTTCTCTCCCTTTGTAAAAATTATCATCTGCAGCCGATCATCGGCGCCTGCTTCGAGACGCCGACAGAGCGCGCCGTGCTCTTGGCGAAAAATACCGACGGCTATTCCGCCTTGTGCACAGCGCTGACTCAACTTCACCATCATGGAATCGATTTGGCATTATGGTTTTTACAGCACGGCCGAGACCTCGTGCTTTTAACGGATGACCTCCGCATTTTACAAAAATTAAAGGACGCCGATGCAGAAGGCGAATATTATGCAGAGCTGATTCCGCACCGCGGCGCTGAAGCAGTTCTTCGATTCGCACGTGAGAAGCAGATACCGGTTGTTGCATCGAATGCGGTTCACATGCTCGACAAAGAGGATTGGCAAGTGCACCGGTTATTGCGTGCTATCGATTTGAACACTACTCTGACGCGCATTCCGCCTGAAGAACTTATCTCTGCCGAAGCCTATTTTAAAACAACAGAGCAAATGCAAGCCGATTTTCCTCACTATCCTGAAGCCATCGAAAACACCCGGAAAATTGCCCAAAGCTGTTCCTTCTCACTCGACCTTACGGAATTCATTTTTCCCGAATATCAAGGCCCGAACGGCGAATCGGCCGAGGATTATCTGCGTCGGCGCGTCGAGGAGGGCGTCGTATGGCGCTACGGCGGCTTTGACGAGCGCATCCGCAAGCGCCTCGACTATGAACTGGCAGTTATCTGCGAAAAGCACTTTGCACCATACTTTTTAGTCGTTGCCGACATTGTTTCGCATGCGCCTCGAACCTGCGGCCGAGGCTCGGCGGCTGCAAGTCTCGTAAGTTACTGTCTGGGAATCACTCACGTCGATCCCCTCAAGTATGACCTCTTTTTCGACCGCTTTCTCAATTCCGGCCGCATCGATCCGCCGGACATCGACGTCGATTTTCCTTGGGACGAGCGGGATGACATTTTGGATTATATCTTTCGCCGCTTCGGACATGGAAACGTCGCCATGATCGCCAACCATGTCTGTTTTGCGCCCCGTTCTGCGGTGCGCGAGATCGCCAAGGTCTACGGCCTGCCGGAAAACGAAATCCGCGCCGTCACCTCGCGCCTCGCCGGCCTTTGGCAGCCGAGCGATATTTGGCAAACCACCCAAACCCATCCGCTCTTTCGATCCATCGAACTGCATGAACCTTGGCCGACTATCATCCGCTTGGCGGAGCGCATTCGCGATTATCCGCGGCATCTTTCGATCCATTGCGGCGGCGTGGTGATTGCTCCCCGCGGCGTCAGCCGTTATGTGCCGACACAACCGGCGCACAAGGTGCTGAAAATGACCGGCGCCGTTTCCGGTCTGCCGCGGGAGGAACCACACCGACTGCATGTTATTCAATGGGAAAAAGACCAGGCCGAGGAGATGAAACTGGTCAAGATGGATATTCTCGGCAACCGTTCCCTTGCCGTCATTCGCGACGCCTTGGCTGCCGTCGAAGAAAACACCGGCGTTCGCATCGATTACGCGCAATGGGATCCGTTGGAGGATCCCAAAGTTCAGCAGGCCTTGGCGCAAGGCGATACCATCGGCGTCTTTTACATCGAATCGCCGGCAATGAGACTGCTGCAGAAAAAGACCGGCGTGGGAGATTTCGAACATATTGTCATCCACAGCTCCATCATTCGCCCTGCTGCAAATCGATTTATCAATGAATACATTCGAAGACTAAAGGGAGGAACCTACAAGCCCCTGCATCCCTTGCTCGAGGAACTGCTGCGTGAAACTTACGGGATCATGGTTTATCAAGAGGACGTCTCGCGCGTCGCCATGACCCTGGCCGGTTTTTCCGCCGCTGAAGCGGACGAGTTGCGCAAAATTCTGTCGAAAAAGCACAAACACCGCCGCTTGCAGGATTTCCGATCAAAATTCTACGCCGGCGCTCAAGAAAGAGGCGTCGATGCAAAGACCTGCGATCAAATATGGGAGATGATCTTGTCTTTCAGCGGCTACAGTTTTTGCAAGGCGCACTCGGCTTCGTATGCTCAAGTCTCCTTCAAATCCGCCTATCTGCGCGTCTATTATCCCGCCGAATTCATGGCGGCCGTTATTTCGAACCAAGGCGGATACTATTCCACGTTTGCCTACATCTCGGAGGCCAGGCGCATGGGACTAAAGATTCTGCCGCCGGACATCAATCTTAGTGATTACGCTTATCGCGGCAGGGATAGAGAGATCCGCGTCGGTCTCATGCAGCTTAAAGGCATCACTCGCGAAACCATCGAGCGCCTTTTGCAGGAACGACGAAAAAACGGCACTTTCCGCTCCTTTTATGATTTCATGATGCGGGTACAGCCGCCCTCCGGCGATGCAGCCGTATTGATCAAGGCAGGCTGTTTTGATGCGTTGGAAAAAGGCTATACTCGACCGCAACTGCTTTGGAAGAGTAAAGCGATCTCTGCAGAGCAGGGAATGGGCGCCGCCAAAACGACTCTATCCTTGTTCGGAGATACTGACGTGGCTGCCGTACCAAAGATTGCGGAATACGACGAAGAGACGCTGCTGGATCAAGAAATCGAAACGCTGGGATTCCTTTTATCGCGCCATCCGTTGGAACGCTATCGCCTGCGCCTGCAGAATCTGTCTTTTATACCGGCAAAAGACCTGGCTAAGCACGTGGGGAAAACCGTCACTACAGTGGGCTGGTTTGTAACCGGCAAAACGACGGCCACCTCTCAGGAAGAACTGATGGAATTCGTCAGCTTTGAAGATACCACTGCTTTATACGAAACCGTATTTTTCCCAAAAACCTACAGCCGCTTTATTCATCTCCTCTCCTACGACCGACCTTTCATACTTTGCGGAAAAGTTCAAAGCGAATTCGGCGCCGTTACGCTTCATGTCAATTCGATCGAACCGCTGGAGAAATAGGGAGATCTTTATAAAATAGTTTAAATGATCGGCAAATCTCTCTCAGCTGCAGCAAGATCCGATAATGTTCCCAAATCCCGCCACCAGGTTCCTGGAAACAGCAGACCTTTTATAGTCCTGCCTAAGGCAGCAGCCCATAGATAAAGGTCGATGCTGTAAAATTTCTTTTCAGGATAAATGCGGAAAAGATCCGGTCGAATCACTTGAATGCCGGTAAAAGCGTAATGGCGGCAAGCTTCAGTAGGAAGGTGATCGCCTCTTCCGCGAAAGTTCATATTCTGATCAAAACAAAGGGGGCGATCGGTTAATTGATCGAGAGCGACCAACAAGGCATCGCAGGATGGTAAGCTTTTGAAATGCTCCATGACTTGGTCCAACGGGCAGTCAGAAAGCACATCGACGTTGTGGACCAAAATCGGGTCGTCACCGGGAAGATAGTCCAGCATTTTTTTTATACCGCCGCCTGTGTCGAGCAGCTCAGGCTCGTAGGAGAGGTAAATTGATGCTTTTGTCGTACGACGATAGGTTTCGAGAAACTCGCGCACCTGGTCGGCCAAGTGATGCAGATTAACGGCAATTTCGGTGAACCCTTCTGTTTCCAATCGTCGCAGTACAATTTCGAGAAGAGGGCGTCCGCCGATTGACACCAACGCCTTTGGTATCGTATTCGTCAGCGGCGCCAAGCGCCTGCCGTACCCGGCTGCCAAGATCATTGCCCGCATGCCTGGTCCTTGATTGCTCGTTCCCTATTGCGGTCGTAAAAGGCATGATGATGCATAATATTCGCTCAACCGTATTTTAACAATTTATTTTTGCGCAAAACAAAGCGCAATCGGATTCAAAAGCGCAAATGATTGCGCAGATTCATGGAGAAAATTTGCTTTTCCGGAAAAATAAGCACCAACCAACGCATCGATCCGTTCGACTGCTTGGCTTTTTGTTTTCCGTTTCATCAAAACCAGAAAAAAGCGGCAAAAAGGTCTATGGCAAATATTTTATAGGACCGGATCGTCATGGTACAATAAAGCATCCCTTAAGAGACCGCTTTATGGCCGCTTTTCCTCATCGAACACGGCGGTTGCCTCAAGTCCCTCGACAATTTTCGGCAGCGCGCGCATCTGTCGTCCTACCGGACTCTTGAGCAAAAGCTTCCGCAAAAGTTCA
>JAPDPN010000022.1:28785-30222 GCA_034506455.1 Candidatus Zhuqueibacterota bacterium
GAGACCGCTTTATGGCCGCTTTTCCTCATCGAACACGGCGGTTGCCTCAAGTCCCTCGACAATTTTCGGCAGCGCGCGCATCTGTCGTCCTACCGGACTCTTGAGCAAAAGCTTCCGCAAAAGTTCAAGACCTCTCGGTATACATGACCGAAAATAGATTCTTTGCTTATCATATCCTAAAAAGCTGAATGCTGCCAAAGCCTGAAGCACACGTATGAGCGCAAAATCGTAAAAACTGCGCATAAAGCGGCTGGGAGGTACAGAAAGATATTGATTGACGGCGCACAGATATTCTTCAATAAGTTCGTTGCCGAGATCTTCAGGCAAACGGACATTAGAGTCGTAGACGAGAGAAGCAAGATCGTACTGCAGTGCCCCTTTGCGGCCTGATTGATAATCGATGAAATAGAGTTGTTCCTGCAGCACCATAATGTTGCGGGATTGGAAATCGCGGTAAAGAAAAAATTCCGCAGGCTCGTCGAGAAGTGAGCGAATCAGCAAGGCAAAGTCGTCGTGCAGCCGGTCGATATCAAAACGATTTGCGGCAAAACGGCGCAGAAAAACGTGCTGAAAATAGAGCAGATCGCGCAGCATCGCTTCCGCATCGAATACGGTCGTTTGGAAGCACTTGGAAAAATCCAGCGACCGGCCGGCTTTGATTTGAAACCGAGGAAGCATTCGAATCGCCTGCAGGTAAAGGTTGCGGACATCGCGGCTCATAACATTTCCACAGGCTGCCATTCGATCATAAAGCATAACGTCGCCCAAGTCGCTCTCCAAGTAAAGACCATTGTCAGGTTCATAGGCAAAGATGTGCGGCACGGGCAAGTGAAACCGTTCGAAATGGCGCGAGAAAGCAACAAAGGCTTCGTTTTCGCGTCGATTGCAGCCCTGAACGGCAATTGCAGTGCTCTCGTCACCAATTACACGAAAGTACAGCCGATCCGAGCCGTCGCCGTTCAACGGCAAAAGACTTTTTGCTTCTTTGCCGAAAGCTTTTTTGTAAAGCCGGAAGATTTCTAATTCGATAGGCGTGCTCATTTATCCAAATATATTTTGTTTCAGCATGATAAGCAAGCTTGCCGGTTCCGAAAAGACATCGTCATGGAGAATAAATTCTTTTGACTTTTTTATACAACTGAATTTAATGCGCATAGATCGATCCGGGCGCTTTGTCTGATTAATGACAACAAAAGCATTATTCCACTTGCAAGCGACACCGAAGTTCTGTATATTTTTTCGCTTAAAACTGAAAAAAATGGATGGCTCGGGATGAGCAGACGATCGACCACGCTCCATTCTCCGCTGATTTTGGTGATCAACCCTGGTTCCACGTCCGACAAATTGGCGCTTTTTGAGGGAGACAAGGAGATCGCTTCCGAAACCATCCGCTACAGAAACGGTCAGCTCGATGCTTTTGCGTCTCTCTTTGATCAA
>JAPDPN010000023.1:0-30151 GCA_034506455.1 Candidatus Zhuqueibacterota bacterium
CTTTGCCGACCTCGCTGTGTTTGACCATGATGTTGCCCTTGTGCATCTTGACGATGCCGTAGGCAATCGCCAGCCCCAAGCCGGTTCCCTTGCCGATCTGCTTGGTGGTAAAGAACGGGGTGAACAGCTTACCGAGGTTTTCTTTGGGGATGCCCACGCCGGTGTCTTCAAAAAGAATCTGGAGTTTGTCGTTCTCGACCTGGGCGGTGATCGTCAGCGTGCCGCCTTCGGGCATGGCCTCAGCGGCATTAACGGCCAGATTGAGAAACACCTGATGCATCTGCTCGGCATCCATATAGCAGCTCGGCACATCCGGCTTGATGATGGTGCGAATATCGACGCGCGAAAAGAGCGGTTGCCGCCTGACCGCCTTGACGGTGCGCTGAATGACATTGCCGATTTGCTGCAATGTTAGATTCAGCCGGCCCTGACGCGAAAAGTTCAGCAGACCGGAAACGATCGATTGACACCGCCTCGCCTCTTCCATGATGAATTTAATGTCCTCGACGTTCGGATCGTTCTCGCCCAGCCGCTGCTTGACCAAATGCGCATAGAGCATAATGGCGCCGAGAGGATTGTTGACCTCGTGAGCGACCCCGGCCGCCAACTGTCCGATTGAAGCCAGCTTTTCGTGCTGCAGCAGCTGCTGTTGCGTTTCCGCCAATTCGTTCATCGACTGCTGCAGCTGTTCCTGCATGCGTTGCATTTTGTCGATGAGATACGGCAGGCACATATCCGGTTCCGCAAGTCCCTGAAAGACGGCCTTGGCGTAAGCGCGGCAGGATTCATAACCGCAGGCGCCGCAATTCAGCTCGTCGGCCGGAGCGAATTTGTCGATGCGCGCCAGAATCGCCTTGATGTCGGCTTCGGACGGCTCGCCGGAAGGCACCTGATCTGGATGAAAGCCTCGAAAGATCGGCACATCCTGGCACTCTTCGATCGCGCGGCGCCAGGCCGTATAATCGAAGCTCAAGCGGCTCTCTTCGGCATAACTGACGAGGCGATGTTTGCGGTTAAAGTAATTGACCGCCTGATTCATGAACGGTCCGTTGATGCAGCCCTCGCAGAACAGCACGTCAATGATCGTTGCCGGCACCTCTTCACGGCGCAGCGATTCGATCAGGTTGAGCACCTGCGCCTTGCCCTCGGTGACGAGGGTTTCGGTGCTCATGACGTCGGCCGGCAGACCGGCGGAGCGCAAAAAGCCGCCCGCCAGCGGGTAGACCCGACCCAAATAGGCGCGCGGCGGATCGAATTCCGCCGGTTCGACCTCGCTCAAAGAGACTCCCTGCTCATGCCAGATCTGCTCGAGCTCGGCAAAGGTCAGAACCTCGTCCACGGCGTCGCGCACCTCTTCGGTCATGATCTCCACCTTTTTTGCCGTGCAGGGACCGATAAAGACGCGGAGTACGTCCTCGCCGTAATATTTGCGTACCACTCGGCCCATGGCGACCATCGGCGAAACAATGGGCGCGAGGTTTTGGATAAGTTCAGGCGCATACTTTTCGATATAGTTGGTCAGCGCCGGACAGGAGGAGGCGATGATCGGTCTTTTGGCCGATACATCGAGCCCTTCGGCATTGTGAACCAGCTTAAAGTAGGCGCGATTAATGAGATCGGCGCCGAAGGCGGTTTCGACGACATAGTCAAAGCCGCAGGCGCGCAGGGCGCCGACGAATTTCTGCACCGGCCAATCGCTGTAGGCGGCTACAAAAGAAGGCGCCACCATGGCCGCAACCGGTCGATCGCCGGCTAAAAAATTCAACACATTCTGGACCCCGTCAAGGACGGCCTTGGCACCCTGCGAGCAGACGCGTACGCAGTGACCGCAGCCGAGGCATCGGTTCTCGATCACCTTTGCCTGGCCGTGTTCGACTTTGATGGCTTTGGCCGGACACTCACGAATGCACGAATAGCAGCGCCGACACTTTTCCTCGAGGGTCCAGATAACCGGCATACGGCTTATTCTCCGCGATTATAATAGTGCGTATGCAGCAGCTCGTGGGCGCGGTGGCTGTTGGGATGCTCCAGATACTCTTCGTAGAGCTTTTGCACCGACTCGTTTTGGTGCGAGCTGCGCTTGGCCAATTCGCGGTCGATGCGATAGATGGCGGCCATGCGCTTTTCCGTCTTTTCAACGTCGCTCGGCAGGGGCTGGCCGCCGCCGTTGATGCAGCCTCCCGGGCAGGCCATGACTTCGATAAAGTGATAGGGCGAGTTTCCGGCGCGGATGGCGTCGAGAATCGGCTTTATATTTCGCAGAGCGTTCACAGCCGCCACGCGCAGCGTTGTACCGTTGATCGCTACATCCGCCTCTTTCACGCCGTCGAGTCCGCGCACCTGCCGAAATTCAATATCCGCCATCTCTTTGCCGGTGACGGTAAAGTAGGCGGTCCGCAAAGCCGCTTCCATCACGCCGCCGGTGGCGCCGAAGATGACCGCGGCACCGGTTGCTTCACCCAAGGGATCGTCGAAATGATCATCTTTGAGCCGCATAAAGTCGATGCCGGCGATGCGGATCATGTTCGCCAGTTCTCGCGTGGTCAGTACGGCATCAACGTCCGGGTAGCGGCCGCCCAGCTCGGGACGTTTGGCTTCGAACTTTTTCGCCGTGCAGGGCATGATCGAAACCACAAAGATCTTGGCCGGGTCGATGCCCATTTTTTCCGCCCAATAGGATTTGATCAGCGCACCCTGCATTTCGTGCGGCGATTTACAGGTTGAAAGATTTTCCAAAAGATCGGGATAAAAGTGCTCGACGTACTTGATCCAGCCGGGACTGCAGGAGGTCAGCATCGGCAGCTTGCCGCCGTTTTTCAGGCGACCCAGCAGCTCATTGGCCTCTTCAATGATCGTCAGGTCGGCGCTGAAATTGGTATCAAAAACATAGTCCATACCGATGCGCCGCAGCGCCGCGACAGCCTTGCCGGTGACGATGCTGCCGGGCTCCATGCCGAACTCTTCGCCCAGAGCCACGCGCACCGCCGGCGCGATCTGCGCCACGACGATCTTTTCCGGATTATTGATCGCCTCCCAGGTGATTTTTTCATTGCTCTTTTCGCGCAGAGCGCCGACCGGACAATGGACGATGCACTGACCGCAAAAGACGCAGGCGGCGGTGTTGAGGCTGTGATCGAACGCCGGCATGACGATGCTGTTGAATCCCCGCCTGGCGAAATCAATGGCGCCGACGCCTTGGATTTCATTACAAACCCGCACGCAGCGGCCGCAGAGGATGCACTTTTCCGGATCGCGCTCGATGGACGGGCTGGCAACGTCGATTTTGGCGTGACGGCGTTCGCCTTGATAGCGCAGGCTGCGCACGCCGTACTCGGCGGCCAGGGACTGCAGCTCGCAGTTGCCGTTGCGCACACAGGTCAGACACTCCGGCGGATGATTGGCGATCAAAAGCTCAATGATGGTCTTGCGCGCCCGTCTTACCTTTGCCGAATTGGTCTGCACCTTCATGCCTTCAAAGACCGGGAAGGCGCAGGCGGGCGTCAAATTGCGTTGACCCTCGACCTCCACCACACACATGCGGCAGGATCCCGTCGGCGTCAGACCTTTCAGGTAGCAGAGAGTGGGAATCTTGATGCCCTCCCGCTCCGCCACTTTAAGGACGGTCTCTCCGGGATTGGCCCAACACTCCTTACCGTTTATCGTAATTTTCATGCTTTCCTCTCGTTATTCCACAATAATCGCGTTAAACTTGCAGTTCAGACGACACTGATCGCAGCGGATGCACTTTTCGTCAATGATGTAATGCGCCTTTTGCTTCTCGCCGATGATGGCGTTCTGCGGGCACTTGCGGGCGCACAACGTGCATCCGGTGCATTTGTCGGTGTCAATGCGATAGGTGAGCAGCTCGGCGCACACGCCGGCGGGACATTTGCGGTCGTACAGATGCGCCTCATATTCCTCACGGAAATAGCGCAACGTGCTGAGCACTGGATTGGCCGCAGTCTGACCCAAGCCGCACAACGACGTGCTCTTGATCACCTCCGAAAGCCGCTCCAAATAGATCATGCCCTGGAACCGCTGCATGGCCTCTTCCTGCGTGCGCTCGCTGCGATAGCTGCGGGTCAACCGCTCCAATGTTTCGAGCAGCCGCTTGGTGCCTTCGCGACAGGGAATGCACTTGCCGCACGATTCCGACTGGATAAAGGTCATAAAGTATTTGGCCAAATCGACCATGCAGGTCTTTTCGTCCATCACCACCAGTCCGCCGGAACCCATCATGGCGCCGATGTCCTTGAGCGATTCATAGTCTATCGGCGTATCGATAACCGACTCGGGTAAAGCGCCGCCGGACGGCCCGCCGATTTGTACGGCTTTGAATTTTCTGCCGTTGGGAATGCCGCCGCCGATATCGAAAATAATCTCCCGCAGCGTTATGCCCATCGGCACCTCCACAAGGCCGACGTTGTTGACGTTGCCGGAAAGGGCAAAGATCTTGGTGCCCTTGGATCCCTGCGTGCCGATGGAGGCATAGGCTTCCGCGCCCATGTTCAACAGCACCGGCACATTGCCGAAGGTTTCCACGTTGTTGATGACCGTCGGTTTGCCGAACAACCCTTGATGTGCGGGATACGGCGGCTTGGGGCTCGGCATGCCGCGCTTGCCCTCGATGGAGTGAATGAGAGCCGTTTCTTCACCGCAGACAAAGGCGCCGGCACCTTTTTTCAATTTGAGAGTAAACGAAAAGCCGCTTCCCAGGATGTTGCGGCCGAGAAGGCCGTAGGCTTTGGCGTCGGCGATGGCGCGCTCGATGCGTTGAATGGCCAGCGGGTACTCGGCGCGGCAATAGATGTATCCCTCGTCGGCACCGACTGCATATGCGCAGATGATCATGCCTTCGATGACCTTGTGCGGATCACCTTCCAGCAAGGCGCGATCCATAAACGCGCCCGGATCGCCTTCATCGGCGTTGCAGACGACATACTTTTTGTCGCCCTTGGCTTTTGCCGCCAGCTCCCATTTGAGGCCGGTGGGAAAGCCGCCGCCGCCGCGTCCGCGGAGACCGCCGTTCTTTACTTCGTTGATGACCTCTTCGCGGGACATGCGGTTCAGCGCTTTGGAAAGCGCCGAATAACCGCCGCGCGCCAAATACTGATCGATGTCGTCCGGATCGATGACGCCGCAGTTGTCCAACACGATCTTTTTCTGCTTTTTGAAAAACGGCAGCTGCTGAAAGACCGGATACCCGCCCCAGCCGTTGCGCGAAACGCCTTCATAAACGCCGAGCAGTTTGTCTCCCACGACCTCGTTTCGCTTGGCCGCCTCGACGATGGCCGGCACATCCTGCGGTGTAACTTCGGCGTAGGAAACGCGCGGATGACCGGGCAGCTTGACGTCCACAATCACTTCGCGCGCACAATAACCGACGCAACCGACGGGAATCAGCTGCGCTTTGGCGTCCCAAGCCGCCAACTCGGACTGCAACGCTTCATAAACCTTCTGCGCGCCGTTCGCCAAGCCGCAGGTACCCATGCCGACCAGAAAGACCGGATGATCATGCTCGACCAACAGCAGCCGATCCTTCAACCGGCGCAGCCGCTGATTCGAAGCTTCGGATTGATGGCATTTCTGCCCAGAGGTAATGCAGTCGATAAAATAGCTGCAGGGATTTTCCGCACTGTGCCGACAGTTCGTGAAAACCTGCTGAAATGTATCGCGAGCCACGAGTTACTCCTCTTCCGCTTTACGAAAATCGTTCAAGAGTTTTTTGACTTTTTTAGAATCGAGCTTGCCGTAGCATTCGTCATTGACCATAATCACCGGCGCAATGCTGCAGGCACCGATACAGGCGACAGTCTCGATGGTAAACATCAGGTCGCGGGTCGTCTGCCCCGCCTTGATGCCGAGCTCATTTTCGAGCGTCTGCAGAATGTTGAACGAGCCTTTTACATGGCAGGCTGTTCCGCGGCAGACGCGGATGACATATTTTCCCAGCGGCTGCAGCCGAAATTGGTTGTAAAAGGTGGCAACGCCGTAGATGCGCGCCATCGGCAGCCCCGAGTGCTTGGCCACCTTTTGCAGCTCCTTTTCGGGCAGATAGCCGTGAACTTGCTGAATATCCTGCAGAATGGCAATGAGCGCCGAAGGGTCGCCGGCAGGATATTTGGTAAGAATCGATTCAGTCTCCATCAGTTTGTTACTCCGTTTGTGAATATGATAATCTATGTTCAACAGATCGGTTTTCCACCATGCTTTTGACGCGGGCGATCAGTTCGGCAGGCCGCAGCGGTTTAGCCGCATAGCCGTCCACCTTCATCCACTCCTTGTCGTTATCGAATTGGAAGGAAAAGCCGGTACGCTCCTCGGCCGAAGTCAGGAGCAAAATCGGCAAATTGCGCAACTCCGGATGTTCGCGCACCGTATAAGCCACCGTAAAACCGGAGTCCATTTCCTCCATCATCAAATCGAGGATCAAAAGATCATACTTTTTGCGCAGCAGTTGCGGCAGAACCTCGTGCGAGGAAAGAACGGCATCCACCTCCCACCCTGCGCTCTCGAGGATGGTCTTGTTGATCTCGACAAAGTCCGGATCGTCGTCGGCCAACAATATGACAAGCGGTCTATCCATCTTTCAAGCGTCCTGTTTTAAGCCCAAGGCATAACTGAGCGCTGTTTTGATCTCTTTTTTTCCGAAAGAGGTTACGTGATAGAAAAAGATCTTTTCCTTGCGCGCCGCCGCCTCGAGGTCGCGGCTGTTCTTCTCCGCCTGAACAATGATGCGCACCATGGGATTGCAGTCGCGCAACAGACGAATGGCGCCGTCAATGGGGTCGCCGACGCTCTCGGCGTCCAGCACCACAACGTCGTACTGTTTTTGATGCGCCTTGTGCAGACCGTTCCATTGGTCTTCGGCCGTATCCACTTCGACGTGATGGCGCCGCAGAAAAGCGATCAGCTCGTCTTCGTTTCGTTCCAGCTTGTGCGATATCAAAAGGCAGTTCATGGCGTTATCGTTATGCCTGTAACATTATTTTGCCGATTATATAACAATAAGAATGCCAAATTTTGCAGGCGCTTTATAGAGAGGCTTTGTATTGTATTTTAATGATTTAGCAGCGCGTGAAAATCGGCGGGGAGCTGGTGTCTTTCATTTTTGATAGAATGAGGTGTGGAATTTCTCCACAGTTTTAAAGAAATAGGATGACTCGACAGGCAATTAGGAAGAGGAAACGATAGGTTAAGGTATCTTTTAGGAAGCAATTGATCTCGGAGAAATGAACAAGCCGCCCTGCAGGAGATACCCGAAGGCGGCTTGAAAACGCTTCGCCGTTAAGGTCAAGTCTAAAAAGCTCTACTGCCCGCTTTGTCCTGACCGTTTTCCCTCTCGCGAGAGGCGAAAGCAATCCATAGCAACAACAAAAGACAGGCGCCGCCGATGCCAAGGGCGCTCGATAGGCGATAGTCCAAATGCAGGCCGAGGGGCGAATAAAAGATGAACGTCAATGTGACGGCCGAGAGGAATGCGGCGGGCAGAGAAGCGACCCAGTGCGGTTTGTTCTGCTTTTGCAGGTAGAATGCGGCGCTCCACAGCACCAGCGTCGCCAGCATCTGATTGCTCCACCCAAAGTAACGCCAAATGACGCTGAAATTAATGCGCGTAAGCAGGATACCGACGAGAAAGACCGGTACGGCAATCGCCAGTCGCTTCGGCGCAGTCTTTTGCGGTAAATGAATGAATTCCGAGATGATCAGCCTAGCGCTGCGGAAAGCCGTATCGCCGCTGGTTATGGGCAGGACGACCACGCCAAGAATCGCCAAAGCTCCGCCGAAAGAGCCGAGCAGCGAGCGGCAGGTTTCGTTCACGACCACCGAGGCGGTTCCCGAGTTGATCTTGTCTGCCAGAGCGCTCGGTTCGTACAGGGACAAGCCGACCGTTGCCCAAACCAAAGCGATCACTCCTTCGGCCAGCATGGCGCCGTAAAAGACAAGACGGCCGTAGCGTTCGTTGATCAGGCATCGACTCATCAGCGGTGATTGTGTGGAATGAAAACCGCTGACGGCGCCGCAGGACAGGGTTATGAACAACAGGGGCCACAACGGCAGGTTTTCCGGATGCGGATGGTGTAGAGAAAGATCGGGCAGCAGCGGCTTTTTGATGATCATGGCCGTCAGCACGCCGACGGTCATGAACAGCAGCAGGCCGCCGAATAATGGATACAATCGGCCGATGATTTTGTCTATGGGCAGGATCGTAGCCAAAAAATAATAGGCAAAAATGAGCACTACCAGAATGGATTGTTTGACGCCGAACAGTGAAGCAAGCACGGCAGCCGGACTCAGGACAAAGACCACGCCGACCAGGATGAGCAGCAGCAGAGAAAAGACAAGCATGAGGACACGCATTCTGCTTCCGATGGTTCGACCGACGAGCGTGGGCAGATTTTCGCCGTCGAATCGGATCGACATCATGCCGCTGAAAAAGTCGTGCACGCCGCCGGCGAGGATGGAGCCGAGGACGATCCACAACAAGGCGATCGGTCCGTACAATGCCCCCATGATCGGGCCGAAGATCGGGCCGATACCGGCAATATCCAGCAGTTGAATGAGGAACACCTTCCAGGTCGGCATCGGCACATAGTCGACGCCGTCCGTTCGGGTCAGTGCCGGCGTTGCACGATTCGGTTCGACGCCGAAAAGCTTCTCGACCAATCGGCCGTAGCTGAAATAGCCGAGAACGAGCAATCCGACCGCCAGTGCAAAAAGTGCCATCGAAATCTCTCCTCTTTACGATTCAGCATCCCATGCGTTATAGGCAGCGAGCAGTCTAGCGCGGGAAATCGGCCTGCCGTGTCCCGGATAAAACATGCGACAGCCGGTGTCGAGCAGCGCGCGCCAGCTTTTCTTCAGCTCTTTTTTATTCCACAGGTAAGGCGCATAGATTTTACCGTTACGAGGGCCGATCAGCGTATCGCCGACAAAGGCCTTTTCTCCCAAGATGACGCTGATCGAACCGATGGTGTGTCCCGGTGTCGGCAGGGCATAGCCGTCAAAGCCGTAGGGTTTCAGATCCGCAGCCTCATGAAGCAGAATGTCCGGCTCCACCGGTTCATAGCGGCCGTAACGCAACAATCTGCCGATCTGAACGGAAACATGCGTCAGAGGCGTGGTACCGTTGGGCAGAGGGGTTCTGCCCCTGCGCAAAAAGTCGGCCTCAGCGGCGTGCACCATAATCAAGGCGTTGACTTTGGTCTTAATGTCCGCCGCGGCGCCGACGTGATCGTGGTGCGTATGGGTCAGGATGATCAGGCGGATATCGCTCAATTCGCGCTCGTGGGCCAAAAGCACGCTTTGCAGGCGAAGGGCCTTGCGATGAATGCCTGCATCGATCAACAGGCCGCCGTTCTCTCCACTGATGAAATAACAAAAGGAAGTCCCGAGGCGTATAGAGAGAACCGAAACAGGCTTTGCAGGCATGGCAAGAACCAGGTTAGGCGAAGAACAGCCGCAATCGAACGATCGGCATTACGATCTATAACAAGAATATATCAATTTGTTTTTTCCGGCAAAAGTAAAAAAGCGGGCGTCAACTTTGAATCGACAGCCTGCTCTTGAGTTTTGCGATTCGCGCGAGCGCGCAGGCGACGCGTTCCGCGCCCAGATTGTCGGTTTGAATGAGTTCGACAAGAATGTCGTGAATTTTGAAGGCAATATCGGGGTCAAAGACGGAATTATTGGCGAACAGGAGCAGATCGGCCCCGGCGCGAACGGCCGAAGCGACGGTTTCCCTGATGCTGAATTGGTTCGAGACGGCCGCCATTTGCAGATCGTCCGTCACCACGACGCCGTCGAACCGCAATTCGCGCCGCAGCAGATTGTCGATCACGAACGGCGAGAGCGATGCCGGGCGTTCCTCATCCCATTGGCGATGAAAAATGTGCGCGGTCATCACCATATCGACCGCTTGATGAAGAATCAGCTCGCGGTAGGGGATCAGCTCGTCTTGTGACCAGAGACCCGTAACATCGGCGATGCCCAAATGTGAATCGTGTTGCGAGCTTCCATGGCCGGGAAAATGCTTGAGGCAGCACAACACGCCGTTTTCACGGTGACCGCGAATAAATGCCTCGGCCAGACGGGCAACGCGAAAAGGATCGCTGCCGAACGAGCGTTCCCGCATGGCGATGATCGGATTCTCGGGATTGCGGTCGAGATCGACGCACGGCGCAAAATTCAGATTGATCCCCGCCCGACGCAAGGCGGCGGCAATAGTGCGGCTTGTCTGCAGAACGGTTTCTGCCGAATCTTCCTCCCCTAATTTTCGGGCTGAAGGCACGGCAGGAAAACCGTGCTCGGGCCGCAGGCGGACGACCTGCCCTCCCTCCTGATCCACGGCGATCAACAGCGGCGCGGCTGCTGCCTCCTGCAGCGTGCGTGTGAGCTCGGCAACCTGCTCAAGTGAGCGGATATTGCGTCCCAGGTAGCCGCCGGGCACATCTCGGTCGAATAGAATGACTCCGCCCAGGTTCAGCTCCCGTATTTGCCGCAAAATCGGCTCCAATTCGTTGGAAGCCGCGCCGCGAAAGCCGACCATAATCATTTGGCCGACGTTTTGAGTCAGACTTTCCACGGCAAAATGCGGGACATTGCGATGTTTTGCTTCAATCGACAAAAGCGATGCCCGCACACGATTCGACGATGAGACTATGATAGAGGCTCTCAGCCTGATACAGGGTCATGGCCTGGCCGAAATCATTCAGAGCCGAAATCCCGTCCGCCGGCACCACGGTCTTGAGCCAACGATAATCTGCCGACGCCAGCGTGTGCAGCACGCAGATGTTGGAGACCGTGCCGACAACGATCAGCGTTTTGATCTGCCAAACGCGGCAGAGGTAATGGTCGAGCGGCGTGCCGTAAAAGGCATCGTAGCGCGGCTTTTGCAGAACGAGCTCATCCTCCTGCGGCTGCAGTTCGTCGATGATCTGCCAACCCCACGTGCCTTTTACACAGTGCTCGGGCCAAAGAGCGGTCTCCTTGTCGTTGGGCAGGTGCGTATCGGCCGTAAAGATACGGCGCACGCCGGCAGCCCTCGCTGCATTCAAAAGCGTGCGAATCGGCTCGACGGTGGCCGCCGCACTCGGGACGTACAGACTGCCTTCCGGCCGAACAAAATCGTTCTGCATGTCGACGATCAGCAGCGCCGTCTTTTCCGCCGTCAGCGCCGCCTCCTTTTCGACCCTGAAAGCGGGAATTTCGATTTTTCCTTTTGGAATGGCTGTATGCGACATACTTGCCTCCATTACTTCATTTGCTGCCGTTTTCCATCAGCATTTTCTCTTTCAAACGATAAAGAGTTTCCGTCAGAGAAACATGATACACGTGCGGATTGATCAATCGCTTCACGCCCGTATCCAATCGTTCGATGTCGGCCTCGCGAGCCTTGCGGATCTCTTCGATCGTCGGGAACTCGTAAACACACACACCCTCGCGAATAATTTCCACCGGCAGAGTTTCAATTGCCGAAATGTCGCGCGGCGAAATCAGGCGATTTTTGACGAAATCGATCGGATGATAGAGGCGGAATTCTTTATCGGTCGGCAAAGATTCGTCGCAACAGCCGAGCACATCGGCAGCCGCTTTGCCGCGCTGATCGTAGATACGCCAGATTTGCTTGACGCCCGGATTCGGCGCCTTGCTGAGATTTTCCGAAATCTTGATCGACGGCTTCCATACGCCTTGGGTGTAGACGGCGGTCAGTTTGTAGACGCCGCCCAAGGCCGGCGCTCCGGAAGAAGTGACCATCCGCGTCCCGACGCCGTAAATGAGGCGGCCGATGATGCGATCGGCGTCGAGGCCGTATTTGGGCGCATCCTCGGCGATTTGGGTGTGGATCTGCCAGATGGTCAACTCGTCCAGATCATTGGAAAGCACGATCGCCGCCCGTTCGAATCCCGCCTGATCGAGCATCTTGGCGGTTTCGAGGGTGAGATAAGCGAGATCGCCTGAATCGATGCGGACGCCGATCGGCTCATGGCCTCGGCGCCGCAGCTCTTCGAACACGCGGATGGCGTTGGGCACCCCGCTGCGCAGAGTGTCGATGGTGTCGACGAGCAGGACGCAGTTTTCGGGATAGAGGTCGGCAAAGGCGCGAAAGGCGTCCAATTCGCTGTAGCCCAGCGTCAGGAAAAGCTGCACCATGCTGTGCGCGTGCGTGCCCTTGGGCGGAAATCCGAGGACAATGGATTGGCCGACGTTGGAAGAGTAATCGGCGCCGCCGATCAGCGCCGCGCGGACGGCTGCATTAGCCCCCAGATCGTGCGCTCGACGAAGGCCGAACTCCAAGACCGGCCTTCCCTGCGCCGCCATTTTGATCCGGCAGGCTTTGGTGGCGATCAAAATCTGAAAGTTCAGTTTGTTGAGTAAAGCGGTTTCCACGATTTGCGCCGGAACGATCGGACCGCGAACCGTGGTCAACGGCACAAAAGGATGAATGACGCGGCCTTCGGGAATGGCGGAAAGCGAGAGAGCGGAAAAGTCGCCGTGCCGGCGCAGATAGTCGAGAAAATCTTGGTGAAAAACCGGCCGCCCGCTGCGGTCGCGCTGCGCCGCCAAGGCTTCGAGTTCCGCCTCGCCGAAACACGCCTTTTGCAACCAGCGGCAAAACGGTTCCAATCCCGCATTGATGCAGAAACCCGCCTTATGCGCTCCGTAATCGGGAGTATCGCGAAAATAGTGTTCGAATTGAACGAGGGTATCCTGCAGGCCCAGCCGGTAGTAGAGCTGAGCCATGGCCAATTGATATTGATCGGTAAACAGAATGCCGCTGCTGAGATCGTTCATAATGCTGTCAGTTTGTCAAGAATTTATAGATCGTCGTAGAGCGATAGACTTGACCGGGACGCAATACGACGCTTGGAAAGTCAGGCCGATTGGGCGAATCGGGAAAGTGCTGCGTCTCCAGGCAGAGGCCGCTGCGATGCGCATAGACGACGCCGTTTTTACCCTTGATCGTTCCGTCCAAAAAGTTGCCGCTGTAAAACTGCAGACCGGGCTCGGTGGTATAGATCTCCATAACTCGGCCGCTGACGGGATCCGATAGCGTCGCAACGCGCCGAAGAACGCCGTTTTCGCCGTTGAGCACCCAATTGTGGTCATAGCCGCCGCCGTTGGCCAGCTGCTCGTCCTGCTGATCGATACGCTCGCCGATGCGCGTCGGCGTGCGAAAATCAAAGGGCGTGCCTTCGACCGGCGCCGGTTTGCCGACCGGAATCAAGCCTGCATCGACCGGAAGATAATAATCGGCATCGATCTGCAGCAGATGATCGAGGATGGTCGAGGCGCCGCCGTCGCGCAGGTTGAAATAGCTGTGATTGGTCAAATTGCAGACCGTCGGCTTGTTCGTCTTGGCCAAGTAGTCGATCTGCAGCGCATTGTCGTCTGTCAGGGTAAACGTGACGCGCGCGTACAGTTCTCCCGGGTAGCCCTCTTCGCCGTCGGGGCTGACTCGACTCAGCTCAATCGCCGCCTTGTTCTTGCCCCTGCGCGCCTTGGCTTCCCAGATCTGCTTGTCGAAACCGCGAACGCCGCCGTGCAGATGATTGGCGCCGTTGTTCTGCGCCAGCCGATACTCGACGCCGTCCAGGGTAAATCTGCCTTGGGCGATGCGATTGCCGTAACGCCCGATCGTCGAGCCGAAATAGGGCGAGGCCTTGAGGTAACCTTCCAGATTGTCGTGTCCCAGCACCACATCGCCCAAAACCCCATTCTTGTCCGGCACCCAGAGCGAGACGATCGTTCCGCCATAGTTGGTAATCTGCACTTTCATACCGGATTTATTGGTCAGGGTAAAAAGCTCTACCGGTTTGCCGTTTGCAGCTCCAAACGGCTCTCTCTGTACGGAGACACTCATATACTGCTCGCTGCAGGAAAGAGACAGAAAAGTCGCGGCTATGGCCGCCAAACGCACTATGGCTTTCATCGGTTGTACCTCATGATTTAGGTTATTGTTGATTCTATCAGTTGTTATGGCCGAAAACTTGAAGCCGTTGTTAAAAATCTTCCTCTTCCGTTTCCTGAGGCGGTTCCTCAGTTTCGAAAAAATAGATAAAAAGTCCGCCGGCAATAAACCCGCCGATATGAGCGAACCAGGCAACGTTTCCGGAGTGTGGAGACATGCTGTTAAAGATTTGAATGAGAAACCATCCGCCCAACACCAGAATGGCGGGAACGCGAAAGACGCGCCACAGCCAAAAGACCGGAAAAATCGGTATAAGCAGGTGGACGCGGGCAAAGGGATATCGTACGGCATAGGCGCCGAGAACGCCCGAAATGGCGCCGCTGGCTCCGACCATAGGCACGGCAGAATGCGGCTCCAAAAAAGCGTGCACAAAAGCCGCAACAATGCCGCAAAAAACGTAGAAAAAGAAAAACCGCCAATGGCCGGTCAGACCTTCGACATTATCGCCGAACAGCCACAAATACCACATGTTGCCCGCCAGATGCATAATGCCGCCGTGTACAAACATCGAGGTAAAGACGGCATGCAGATTTTCGCCGCGTAGAATGACCTGCGGTACGGCGCCGAAGGCATAAAAGAACTTTTCCACGAAACGAGAGGGCAAAGTGACTTCATAGATAAAAACAAGGCCGTTAACGATAATCAACAGCAGGGTGACGAGCGGAAACAAAGTCCGCGGATTGTCGTCGCGCAGGGGAATCATGACGCCCTCTATTCGATGGTAAAAGTATGCTTGAGAGATGCGGCATTGCCGCTTTTATCGCGCACAAACAGCTCGACGGTATGATTGCCGGGCGCCAGCGGCTCTTCCGGCACATAGAACAGAACCTCCCGCTCGTAATCGTACTCGGCAACGACTTTGCGGCCGTCGAGCTTTAATACGCGGCTGTTCCTGCCGCCGATGCCGGATAAATTGTCGCGAAACGAAGCCTTGAGCATGGGCCGACGCGTCTTGATTCTGCTCTTGTCTGCCGGCAAGAGATAGGCAATCTGCGGCGGCTGGGAGTCGCGCGCCAGAACAAAGACTCCGAGGCTTTTCGCCCGCGCCGAAACCGTGCATGCCTGGCCGTTGAGCACATTATCCAAAAAGAGCAGCGAGTTGCCGCTTTTTTGGTAGACGCCCAATTGCCGCGGCGCCGGTTCGCTCTCCGGATAGCGCATAATGATCCGCACGCCGCTGTTCAGCGGCACGTCGCTCGGCTCGAAACGATAGGCATGACCTACGACTTGATTCGCGCTGATGTTGTTCTCCACATAGCTCCTGACAAAGAGGTCCTTAAAGAGCGACGTCTTTTCGAAAAAAAGCGAACACAGGCCGTCGTCGCTCTGCAAAAGCCGCTCCTTGCCGACCGGCACGGTCATGAAATTGAGTGTTTCCCGTTGCTCGTTTTGCGGCTGGGAAGCGGCTGATATGGACAGCACGAGAGGACCGGTTTGGCAGTCCGACAACGGCCATGCCCCGATGTAGGTCACGGAACCGACCTTGCGAACGGGCAAAGTAAGGGTTTTCTTTTTGCAAATCTCTCCGCGCACGATCGGCGCCCCCAATCCCGGACGCTGAGCCGTAAAAACCAGGCGAATATAACGATCGTAAAAACGAAAAGCCACATCGTAAAGATGAACCGCCTCAGAGTCTTGCTCAGCTGAAACGAGCTCTTCCATTTCATTTTCTTCATCGGGCGGCGAAAAGTTTATGAGATGCTCCCCGTCCACAAAGAGCTGCCCGGTAAGTACTGCTGTATTGCCCCAATAATCAAAGGCGCGAATGAGGAAACGGTGCGATGTGCCCTTTAATCGTACGACGCCTTTGGGGATTTCTACGATGCCGTCCTGCTCCTCTTCCCGATTTGTAAAATCGACGACGCCGTAATAAGGCGCATCCACAGGATAAAAGGGCAGCCGATTGCCGAGATCGCGGTAGAGGTTATAGAACGTGCCTGTGCCGCGCACCCGCTGACGAAAATCGCGGTCCAGGTTGAAATGGTTGTTGAAAGCAATGGGATAACCATCGCACCGTGAGGCAAAGACCAGCTGATCGTCGATCCACAGTTCGCTGCCGTAAATGCCGAAGCGGTGATCGGCGCCTTCCATCTGATCAAAGGCGGAAATGCCGAAACCGATGCGGCCGTGAACGGCAACCGGACGGCTGATTTCATACTGTCCGCCGCCTTTGGCAACAGGATAGAGAATGACCGGCTCATGATCGTGATCGACGCTCGAAAAGGCGTCCAGCGGCTGAATGAGCACTTTGTTGATCACCGGTTTGATGTTGTCCTCAACGAAATAGCCGCGCCGAAACGGATTGACCGGATTTCCCTGCTCGTCGCGAAGTTCGAAATGGAGATGAGGATAACCGACGCCGCTTTCGCCGGTAAACGCGACGATCTCGCCCTGTTTGACCGGAAATTTGTCCTTGGGAACAAAGAGCTGTATCTCATAGCTTTCCTGCGCCGCCTGTTCGCGCTTGACATAGTCTTGGATAGGATCGGCAAAACGCTCCAAATGCGCATAGAGCACGGTTTCGCCGGTATCCAGAGTCAAGTAGAGCGCCCTGCCGTAACCGAAGGGCGAGACGCTGATGCGCGAAACATAGCCGTCGCGTACGGCCAAGACCGGAAAGCCGGTTTGTCCCCAAGTTTTGATGTCGATGCCGGCGTGAAAGCGGCCGTTACGCGACTCGGCAAACGAGGAGGTCAACAGGCGGCTTGCTTCCGTCGGCCAAAAGTACTCTTCGGCCGAAATAAGGAGAGGAAAGAAAAAAAGCAGCAAAAGTCTTTGGGTTTTAAGCAAATTTTTTCTCCGCTGTGATTTTATCTAAAATTTGCGCCAGCAGAGCCGACTGGCGCCGGCGGTCGAATGTTTGGACAAATGCGTCGTCTTGAACACCTGCTTGAGGAGGCGAATCGATGAACTCGATCAAGCGCCTGGCGATTTCTTCCGGCTGACGCGTTGTAACAATCACGGCGCGGCGATATTCCCGCAGCAGCTCGTTGGTCGGACGGCTGTTGCTGACGACAAACATCGGCTTTTGCGCGCCGATGTACTCAAAGGTCTTGCCGGGAATAAAGGTGTCGCTCGGCTCGGCATCGACCAGCAGCAGCAGCCCGTCCGCGACACGCACAAAAGATACGGCCTCACGGTGGGGACGGTGGCCGAGCAACTCGACACAGTTCTGCAGGCCTTCAGCCTTGACTTTATCGGCCAAATTTCCGCTCATATCCAAACCGACGAACAGAACCCTCACTTTGTTCTGCAAAGCGGGTTTCATCGTCATCGCCCAGGCCAAGCCTTTTAGGAACGGCTCGGGATCTGCCCAGCGGTTGACGGTGCCGCTGTAACAGAGCGTAAACCTGACGTTTTTGGGCTTTGGGTCTATTGCAAAATCTTCGGGATCATAACCGTTGGTAATGACCCAGCCTTTTTTATTCCGGTCGGCCTCGGGCAGAAGGCGTTCGAGTATAGCCTTGGAACAGGCGACGATCGCATCGGCTGAGGCGACCACGCGCCGCTGCAGCCGCAGATTGCGGCGTCTGGCGAGCTCGTTCGGTTCGCTGACCACGTGACTTCCTGCCCAGCCGTCGCGAAAATCGGCCAGCCAAGGCAGTTTGAAAAGCGCGGCTGCCCTCCTGCCGATGAGATGCGTCGAATGCGGCGGCGAGGTGGTTAGAAGCGCATCATACGGCTTTTGCCTGGCGAGCGCTTTGACCGCCGCCAAGGCATGGAACCGCCACAAAATTTTGACATCCGGCTGAAACAACAACGGCATCAGCTTTCGATTGAAGGTGCCGAAAAGTCCTTGTTCCGTACCGGACGGCGCGCCGGTTCGCTTCTTTCCCAAGCGCGCCAAAAGCCTCTGCGGATCCCATGACTCGGTCCGCACGATCTCCGCGTCCGCCACATCGGCCGACAAGGACTCGTCTTCGGCCCAATAGAGAATCGGCTTTACCGTCACCACAGTCGGCTGCCAGCCGAACTGCGGCAGATATTTGACGAATTTGGCAATGCGCTGAGTGCCGCCCAATCCCAAAGGCGGAAAGTAGTAACTCAAAATCAACAGCCGCTTCATCGTCGCGCTCCGGCCAGGCGAACCTTTTCCTGCAGCTTGAATCCCAGCCGCAAAAGACGGGCAGCGGGATTGCGCAACTGTCGACGCCATCTTTTTGCCGCCGCCTTGAATTCATCCTCGTTGAACAGGTCGCCCAAAACGTCAAAAAGGCGCGCGTGCAGTTCCTGATACATGGGCGATGCGGCGCGCGGAATGCGGTACAAATCATAGCGCGTCCAAAAGCCCAAATCCCAATCGCGCCACCGTCGCTTGAGTCCATCGACGACATGGTGTACCAGAGCTCTCATCTCCTGATCGTCGAAAAAGACGGCATAATCATAGACGCCGAGCAGCGCAAAGATGCCGCCGTTCAGCACGTGCACCGGCGGTTCAACCGGATATTCTTGGAAAAAGACGGTGCCGTCCGCAAGCGGTGCGGCAACGCCGCCCTCAGCGTAATCGTATAAAAAGACGCGCACCGCCGCACGACTGACGCGCAAATAGTCTTCCTTCGGATTAACGCTGCAGCAGCGAAGCAGCAGAGAGATCGCCTCGCCCTGCGCCATGGCCGAAATCCACGGCGGAAAAGGTCCATAGAGCGGAAATCCGTACTCGTAAATCCACGCCAACGCCTCGTTTTTCCACGGCCGACAATTGGCAACCAGCCAGTCGGCACACCGGAGGGCAGTCTGCAGAGCGGCATCGGCGCCTTTTTCCACCCAGCGCTGCAGATTGTACAAACCCCATTGCGCCGTGGTGATGGCGTTATAACGCAGGCCGATAGGCGGTCCATACTGCACGCGCGGAATGCCTTCGGCGTCGAAATCGTAGGAAAAGTTTTCCAGCCCCTCCCACCTTACGGGATAAGAAAGATCCAATTTCCTCATCTCTGCAATTCTTTTGCTAAAGTGGCGGCAGGCGCAAGCAGATAATCGGTTTTAACCCGTTTCATGGCGGCAAAGATGTTTTCTTTAGCGCCGGGCACCTCGGCTTCGAGCGCTGCCAGCAACTCCTTAATGTACTGACGCTTCGAATTGCCGGCCGTGGGACACTCTTGATCGATCGGCACGAGACCTCGTTCGCGGGCAAATTTCTCCACCAGTTCCTTTTCGATATACATCATGGGACGGAGGATGGTATATTTGCCCTGAAACACTTCCAAGCGCGGCGGCATGGTGCTGATCTCTCGGCTGTAGATCATGTTCAGAAGCAGCGTTTCGATAATGTCGTCTTTGTGATGGCCGAAAACGATCTTTTGACAGCCGAGGCGCTCGGCGGCTTCGAAAATATGTCGTCGGCGAATTCTGCTGCACAGGAAACAGGGATTTTCGCGGTTCTCGTCGCTATGGGCATAGGGGCCGATTTCGGTGCGCACGATCTCTCCTTCCACGCGTCGAGAAGCGAAAAAGTCACTCATTTTGCGGCAGCGCTCGTCGGCATGCACACCAAAGCCGAGATCCACATAAACCGCTTTGACGCGCATGTCTTGGCCGTAGACGACCAAGTGGTCGGCCAAAAGATCGACCAGCGCCATGGAATCGATGCCGCCCGAAACGGCGAACAACACTCCGTCGCCGTCCTGAAACATACGGTATTCGTAAACGGCTTTGTCGATGCGCGCCAAAAGCGTGCGATGCAGGCGCGTCATCTCTGCACTTCCCGCATGCTGTTCAACTCTTCCTCCAATCGGCGCAGCAGGTTCTCCATAAAGCCGTCGATCTGCGACAGATCGACATCAGTGGTGCGCTTTGCCAGTTCCAGCTCCCGCTCGCCTTCCTCCAGTTCGCCCGCGTCGATGTGCGCCAAGCCTTTTTTGTAAAGAACGATCGATCCCCAGGTGCCGCTTTGGAGCTCATCGGCGAGCTGCAGCGCTTCGTCATAGAGACGTTGCGCCTTGGGATAGAGCCGCCGCTCCACAGCCGCATCACCCGCTTTGACGAGCGAGCGCAGGGCATCCTCCGGACGGTTGCTGCTGCGGTAAAAACGTACGGCGGCTTCATAGCTGCGCTGCGCCCGCGTCCACTGTTTTCCGCCGGCGGCGATGTCGCCCAAGTGTTCCTCGCAATTGGCAAGATTCTGGACTTCTCCCAACAGCTCCAAAGCATCGGCAGCCGTCTCGAAATGCGCCTCCGCTTCGTCGGTCAGCAGGTTCTTTAATGCGACGCCGAGATGAAAATGGGCATAGGCAGCCTCTCTTTCGGCGCCGGCCTCCTCGGCGGCCTTCAGGCCTTTCAGAAGATAATCGCGCGATTTCAGCAGCGAGTTGCTCTGCCGCATGAGAATGCCGAGCTGAATGTAAATGCGTGCCGTCATCAGCTTGTCGCCGATCGCCGTGTAGCCTTCGATGCTCTCATCAAAGCGCTCCCATGCCTCCAGCTTCCGATCGACGGCAAAGAGGAGCTCGCCGAGGCGGTACTGCACAAAAGCAGCCGCTTCGATATCCCCCAGCTGCTGCGCGGCGTCCAATGCACTCAGCAAGTGTTCCTCGGCGGCGCCGAATTCTGAAAAGCGCTGCTCCAGGGCTGCCGCCTCCAAAGCGGTCAAAAAAGCGCCGAGATGATTTTTTCGGCGTCGAAATGAGGCGCAGCTTTGCTGAAAGAGTTCGGCAGCCTCGCGTTCTTTTACTACCCCAAGAAAATGAACCGCCAAGTTGGCGCCGAGCCAGTCGTATTCTTCCGATTCCGCATTATAAAAAAGCCCCAGACGGCGATAAAGCTCAATCAGACGTGCATGATGCGCCGGGTCGGCGATAGAATCCGCCTCCAGCAGTTGGATGCGTTTGAGAAGCAGCGGCTGCTGCAGCGCCGCCGGTATTTCGCCTTCTTCCTGGGGATGCAGCAGAACCGCGCCCAAGAGCCGCACCACGGCCGTGTCGGCCGGCACAGGGAAAACGGTGAATTGCCGCAAAGCAGGCCAAAGAGGCAGGCGATTGCTCAAGGCGCGCGCCCGCAGAGGAGTGCAGGGCAACACGATGCGGCCCAGGCCGTTCGGCTCGCTCAAAGAGACCAGCGCATCGACGCCGAGCAGAGTAAAGAGCGAATCGGCGAGTATCTCCAGATTCATATCAATTGGGCGTTCGATCACCGGCACGGCCAGCGGCGGCACGTTGCGCGGCGTCACCAACTGACTGTAGCGGCGCACCGTAATCGGCGCCGAGGAGAAATCGCTGCTGTTCGGCCGAATCAGCAGCGCCGCTGCCCGTTGCCGCAAGGAAACCGGAAAGCCGTAGGGAGTCCTAAGGGCCATGAGATCCCGTATAAACTGCTGCATGCGCCGTCGTTCGCGGCCGAATTCCTGCGGAGAGAGCGAAATGTGATTGAACTCGTTGATCAGCGTGTAGGAAGGAAATTCATAGGCGGTCAGGCGGCCGCTGTAGCCGGTTTTATTTTTTTCCAGGGTGATATAGATCACGGCCTGAAGTCCGAACCGGCGATGAACCTGAAGCGGGATCGCGTCGCCGTACTGTTGCCAGTCGAAAAGGAAAGGCCGTCCGATGCTGCGCTGAATGGAATCTACCGGCACAAAGCGCAGGCCGGTTGTCGCCGCAGCATCCGCAATGAACGCATCGTAAAGCCGGTCGAGCGCAGCGGTTTCCTTTTGCGTTTCCGCGGTCACTGCGTACCATTTGCGGGCGGTAAGGGTCAACACAGCCTCACCACCGAACGTTAGGGCAGGGCACAATCCGATCAGGATCAATAAAAATAACGCCGCTCTTTCCTTCATGCTTTTTTCTGCTGCGATCGATTTCAGTACAAAGCCGATAAAGTTCTTTTGGCCGCACATCTATAATGGGCGCAAACATTGTACGGGACCAAAAGTTTCCAATTATCGATCATTGATGATCTTGACGCAGCCAAAACAGTCGCTGATGGCCGCTTTGCATGCTGAACCTCTATAAATCGATTCTAATTCGGGTCTTCAATTCCATGGGCAAGGTCGCCGCTGCGCTCAACCGGATGACCGGATGCATCTCGCGTCCGCCGAAATGCGGCGAATGGGGCGCCTCGTCTACTTTGATGGCCAGCGCCGTAGAAGCTTCGAAACTGAACCGCAAACTCAATTCACCGAACGAACAGACCAGCGCATCTTCGG
Source organism: Candidatus Zhuqueibacterota bacterium (assembly GCA_034506455.1). GTDB lineage: Bacteria > Zhuqueibacterota > Zhuqueibacteria > Residuimicrobiales > Krinioviventaceae > Fontimicrobium_A. The sequence goes on from JAPDPN010000023.1 coordinate 22,110, forward strand.
CATAGCCGATGCGGCAGGGCGCCAAATGAAAATAAGCATCCGCGCGGTGATTTCCAACCCCTTGAAGGCGGTCGATGATTATTACCCCGCCGTCTGCGGTCTTGACCTCCCGCGACAGTTTGATCGGGCTATAGCCGTCGTGCTCGGCGCGAAAACCGATCTCGGGTTCCGGCATTTTCTGCAACGCAGCTTTGGGCCGCTTTCCCCATTGGAAAGGGCCGAGCGGTCGCGCCGGTTCGCGCTCGTCGACGATCAACGTGCTGTGCGCGCGGGCGCTGCGGAACCAGTCGCGCTCTTTGCCCGCGCCCAAATAGAGATAGGTACCGGCGTCGATCAAGACCGGCTTCCCATCGATGCTCATCCAGACGGCGAGAAAATCGGCATGGCCGTGCGCCGCCAAACGCCCAAGGCCGAGCGGCCCTCCGTCCAGAATTATCTTGACGGTATGCCTGCCGACTCTGCTGGAAAGGACCGCATACCCGCCGTGCGGGAAAAGGCGCCCTGCAACTGTGCTGAGAGCTTTTCCGTTGTTTTGACCCATAGGTTGTGGGAACAGCCAAAAGGCGGCGCGATCCTTTCTCTGCTCCCGCGGCTTTTGCGTGTCCTCCATGGTCGCCAGGACGCGAAGCGGCGAGACGGGCGGCTCGAAAAACGGCAGAGCAGCGCCGCCGTCCTCATCGCCGATTTTGGGAATGTAGCTTTTGTCGGCAACGGTGCGGAGAAAATCGGCCATGCGATGCAAAAGAATCGTCACTTCTTCCGGCATCGTCTCCCCAAATAAACGGGCAGCCGAGAGCGCCGCCAAGCCGTATTCGATGAGGTACGCCTGATAGGCGACGCTCTGTTCCTTGGCGACGCCGTCCTCGAACACCTGCTGCGGAAAGGCGCGCTGAAACAGCTGAAAGCCGCGTCGGCACAGTTGCTCGGCCTCTTGAAAAACCGGCGCATAAAATCCGGCGTAGATCAAACCGACCGCCTCTCCGACCAGATGGTTGTTGGCCGATGAACCGATCGACAGCCGATGATCGATAAACAGCAGGTGCCGTTCGACCGCCCGCAGGATGCGCCGAAGCAGAAGGTCGTCGAGCTGCGGCGCGTCGTGCGCCAAAATCAACGCCCAGGTCCAGGCGATGAGCCGCAGCGCACACTCTAACGCGCTGGCCCAGTTAATGCCCAGAGGATAGGGATTTTTGTCCAGCCAATCCCGCCACTGGGTGAACAGCGCTTCGGCATACTCTTCCCTGCGAGTGCCCCGCCAGGCTTCGGCGAGCGTGACAAAATGCCGGCAGCGGTTTAGCTCCCACACATAACGCACCTCTTTGACCAGGCGCGGTGAAAAATAATCCATCCGCCTGCCGAAGACGAGCAGCAGCGATTTTTCGGCCAAAGGATCGTAATGCCAAGGGACAGCGTAATCTCCGATCAGCCGGCGATCCAAAACTGCGAAACGATGGTGCACCGCATCCTCGGCGCAACGCAAAAGCTGGTCAAAGGCCTCTGGATTTCTTTGATAAAAATCGGCTGCCAGGCGGTCGTCAATGACATCTATATGAAAGAGCCGAGCCCGGCGGATCGGCGTTTTTTCGGAAAAAGATGCTTTTATATAATAATCGGGACGACCGTAGTACTTGAGGTACTCGCGAAAATCCGTCAGCGCTTGCCGGCCGCGACTCAGCAGTTCGATCGGCGTCATGGCTGCCAGGCGGCAGAGTTTTACCTGCAACGAGTTCATTCTTCACGGATCCATTCCGAATCGCGGCCGGCGCCGAGGCCGGCGGCGCGGGTGATCGCGTCCTTGCCGAAGCGGGCGCGGATGCGGTCCATCACTTCATCGGCCTTGTGGGACGGACTCTCCTGCGCGCCGAAAAGGGTCAGTTGGCGCTCGCAGGATGTCAGACGAGAGACCGCCACGCCGAGAAGGCGAACCGGAGTTCCATGGCGTTCAAAGCGGCGAAAGAGATCGACGGCCGTGGCGAAAATCTCGGCAAAATGGTCGACCGGCTCGGCCAGTGTGTGCGAACGGGTAAATGTGGAAAAATCGTGCAAACGAATCTTTAATGTCACGGTTGATCCGGCCAGGCCGTATCGCCGCATTTCGTGCGCCAGCTCGTTGCAGAGAAACCGTAGGGTCGCGGTCAATTTTTCTTCGTCATTGACGTCTTGTTCAAAGGTGATCTCGCGGCCGATGGATTTGGCGGGCGCCTCGCCGCCGACCGGCCTTTCGTCAATGCCGCGCGCCAAACGATGATAGTGCAGGCCGGCTTCGCCAAAGATTTTGTAAAGCTCCTCACGCGGATATGCCGCCAAATCGCCGATGGTGCGGATGCCGAGCGCCTCCAACCGCGGCAGCGTTTTCGTTCCCACGCCCCACAGCCGCGCAATCGGCAAGGGCGTCAGAAACGACTGAACCTCTTCTTCGCGGACAATCACCAGCCCGTCCGGCTTTTGCAGGTCCGAGGCAATCTTGGCAATGAACTTGTTGGGCGCCAGTCCCACGGAAGCGGTCAAGCCGGTCTCCTGCCGTACGCGCGCTTTGATGCGGCGGGCGGTTTCTTCCGGCGAGCCGAAAAACTTGTATGTAGAAGTAATGTCGACAAAGGCCTCGTCGATGCTGATCGGCTCGACCAGCGGCGAAAACTCGGCCAAGATCTGCATGATTCGCCGCGAAATTTCGCCGTAGCGTTTGCCGCGCGGCCGCACGAATACGGCATGCGGACAGCGCCGGTAGGCTTCGGAAATCGGCATGGCCGAGCGGATGCCGAAGGCGCGCGCCTCATAACTGCAGGTGGACACTACGCCGCGGCCTTTACCGCCCTTCGGGTCGGCGCCGACCACCACCGGTTTGCCGCGCAGCTCGGGGAAATCGAGCTGCTCGATCGCGGCAAAAAATGCGTCCATGTCCAGATGAAGAATCAGGCGGCTCATGAGCACCCCTCCGCGCAGACGTCAGCCTGCTGTTGACGGCTGCCGGTTGGAATCGACTCGATCTAAAAAGGCGCGAATCAATTGCTGCCACTCTTCCGGCGAGGCATAGTCGGAGACCTGCAGACGCGGATCCGAGTTGCCGGTGATCATGCAGGAAATGCGCAGGCCGCGTTCATGCAGGGCTAAAACCTGTTTATCGGCCGCCAGGGCGGCGCCGATCTCATACCCGACGCCCAGCGAGGGGTTGGAAATTTCGGCAATGACGGCGTCGGCGGAACGCAGCCAAGCCATGTCGCGTTCGTAAATCTGCTTCGGGGTAAATTTTTGTTCCAATTCCCATACGTTCGGAGCGATGATATGCTCCGTCAAGACCGTATGGCCGTTTCTTTTGAGAAAATGAACCATTGCGGCATACGTTTCGATAAAAGCCCGTCCGCCGGCAATCGAGCCGCAAAAGTAGATGACCACGTCTCCTGCTCCCCGTTAAGGCTTTTCCACGATCAAATAGGAACGCACGCCTTCGCGCACAAAATTTAAAAAAAGCGGCTGTAACCCGCTTTTTAGAATCCATTCGTAAATTTTTAAAGAAAAAGCAGAAAAAAACGTTTCATTCCAGCTTTCGAAACGGCGCGAACGAATCATCCGGTTGAAAAGTCGGCCAAGAAGCAGCAGCGCCGCCGGCAGCTTGGCGGCGTATTTAACCTCTTTTTCCAGCGTGCCGGTTTCGATGACTTTGAGGCCGACGCGTTTCGCCATATCGGCCAATTCCTCGGGGCGGTAGGCGGTGTGATAGTAGAGGTCACCCCACTCGCCGCGCACGCCGGCCGCCGCCATATTGCCCATATTGACCCACACCGGCCGTCTGCCGCGGTAATTCGGCGTGGTGATCAGAGCGCGGCCGCCTTTTTTCAACAGGTGGGCAACGGACGTCATGACCCGATGGGGCCGAAAACAGTGTTCGATCACTTCGCTGCACAAAACGACGTCGAAACTGCCTTCGCGAAAGCACTGCATCCGTTCCGCATCGGCGGCGACATAGTAAATCTTGGGTTCGCGGCGGGCTTTTTTCAGGACCGTCAGACTCAGATCGGCACCGAACCGCTCTCCGCCGTTATAAGCCGCCAAATACATGCCGCGGTTACAGCCGATTTCCAGCAGTCGTCCCTGCTGTTGCGCCAGCCAGTTCAGCACAAACGCGCGCCGCAGCCGACCGCGCAATGTCGCATAAACCGCTTCTTCTTCATCATAATGTTCGCCGACTGAATTATAGAACTCGGTCAACGGCTGTCTGCTCATGCCAACCTCCCGCTCAATCGCCGCAACACGGCGCGCACCAGCTCGCGTTCGTTCTTTTCATAAAAGCGGAGCAGGCTCAGCAGCAGCGGAAAACTGAGGAAAATCGCCGCCCGCAGCAAAAAATGTCCTGCAGCCAATGAACTGCGGCCGAGGAAAAAACAGACGGCAACGGCCAGCGCCATTTTGACGATCCTCCCCCATTCATAGTGCACCGCATATAGGCGGTGGTTGACGAAATACTGAACGATCGCCATCACCACATACGCAATGACTCGCGCCCATGCCGCGCCGACAAAGCCGAGCAGCGGAATCAGCGTATAAAGGGCGATGACGTTGGTGACAATTCCGGCGCCGGTTATGAGGGGGAGCCAGCCGGTCTTTTTCTCCAAATATATGCCGATGATGAAATTTAAATAAGCGGCAAAGGCAATGTAGGCAAGAAAGATAATCGGAACGACGACCGTGCCCGGCCAATACTCCTCGCCAAGAATCGTCATGCGCCCGATCTTTAGCCGCACGATATCGTCGATGAACAGGGAAAAGAACAAAAAGACGATGCTGCAGGCGAGCAGCAGATAAGTCAGCACTTTTTTAAAAATCTCCTTGGCGTCCGGCTGCTTGACGGTGGACAAAAAGAACGGATGCCAGGCGAAGCGGAAGGCGGCGATGAACAAGGCCATGAACATGCCCAGCTTGGCGCTGGGGCCGTACAGCCCGACCGCCTCGACCGAGTCAAGCTTTTCGAGAACGATCTTGTCCAGGGTATCCATCAGGTTGACCGAAAGCGTCGCCGGCAGATACGGCAGGCCGAATTTCAAAAGATCGCGCAGGGTCGGCCTGGAAAAGGTAAAGCGGAAATGCTTCAAACAGATCGGCAGCATGATCACCATCGTCAATGCCGACGCCCAGAAATTGCCGATAAAGATCGCCTCGAGCCCCATTTTCAAACGGACAATGAAAAACGTATTCAGGCCGAAATTCAGGCAGACATTGATGAACTTGAAGAGGATGAACCAGCCCGGCTTTTCTTCGGCGCGCAGGATGAGAAAGGGCATCAGCGTCAGCGAATCGAAGAACAAGATGGCGACCGACCAGGTGATGAGGCTATTGAGATCGAGTCCCAGCCGGTGGATGTCGGGACTGAACAGACGCTGCGCAATGGGCGCGCGGAAAAGATGGATCAGCAGCGAAAAGAACAGCGAGGTAACAAACAGCGTGATAAAGGCGGTGGAAAAAACCCGATTGCGGGTGGCGGTGTCGTCCTCGATGATATAAAAGCGAAAGAACGCCGTGTCGAGGCCGTAAGAATAAATGATGGTGAGAATGGCGATATAGGAAAAGATGAGCGTATAGACGCCCAAAAGGTCTTGAGAAAAGGTATTGGTATACAGCGGTATGAGTAGAAAGACGATCATCCGGTTGAGGATGTGTCCCATTCCGTAAACCATGGAGTGTTTGAAGAGGCGCCGGACGCCGGAAAGGACGGACATTTACTTGATCCTTTTGCTGTTATGCGGCAAAGATACGCAAATTCAGCGAAAATTAAAAGCGCGGTCTCGGGGGTAAAGGTCCAATGTCGAAGGTCAAAGGTCGAAAGTCGAAGGTCCAAAGTAAAAAGACGATTCCGAAAGCGAAAATTATAGGACAATTGTAGGTCGCAGCGCGAGCTTTATCCCGTGCCCGCAGTGCAATTTATCGCAGAGCGGGATTCATCCCGTGCATATGCAACCCCACGCCATAAAATACATCGGCCCGGTAACCGGCACTGCAGAATATTCTTCTAGTTTCCCGTTGCCGGCCGCACAAAACCGCTGGTCTGCGCTAAAACCCCGCCCCGCGAAACAATTTGAAAAATTGTTTTACGTCGACAATTCGAAAAATTGTTCTACGAGCTGGTCGTAGCGCGAGATTTATCTCGTGCCCGCAGCGTGCGATTCATCCCATGCATATAGCATAATCGGGCGTCCCGCGGTATCCATCCCGCCCCACAAAAAACATTTTAAAAGCTTTCCTTTTTTCTTAAACCCGTTATGCGGCGGAAAACAATCCTCCCCTACTCTCTAATCTCGCAGTATACCTCCCTTCTCCTTTCTTCCTTCTTCCTTCTCCCTTCTGCCTTTTCCCCTCTCCTTTCTCCCCTCTCTACCTTCGACTTTCGACCTTGGACCTTGGACCTTTAACGTTTTTCCCCTTTGCGTAATAACAATAACTTTTGTATAATAGTGCAAAAATAAATTACGCCTGTGCGCTTTCTCAACGAACATCACATTTTAATCTTTCTTCTCCAATTGTTCACGCTCTTGGCTTGGGCGCGCATTTTGGGGGAGGTTTTCCTCAAATGGAAACAACCCGCGCTGACCGCGGAAATACTTGTCGGTGTGCTGTTCGGCCCAACTGTCATGGGCAGGATCTTTCCCCAATTCTACCATGCTCTTTTTCCCAACGATCCGATCCAAATCAGCATGCTGGAAACCGTCGCCTGGCTGGGTGTGTTTCTTTTGCTTTTGGAAACCGGTTTGGAGATCGACTTTTCGATCGCCTGGCGGCAACGCGGCAGCGCCCTCACCATTGCCCTGACCGATACGCTCATCCCGATGGCTTTTGCCTTTTCTTTTGCCATGCTGTTGCCGAGCCGGTTTTTGTTGAACCCCGATCTTCGCCTTCTCTTTGCCGCCTTTATGGCCGTTGCGCTCGGCATTTCCGCCATGCCGGTCGCGGCGCGCGCCCTGCATGACGTCAATCTCCTCAAAGCAGAGACCGGTTTTCTGGTCATGTCGGCTTTGGCCGTAAAGGACATTATCGGCTGGGTATTATTCGGCATTATCCTCGGCCTGCACGCCAGTGCCCAGCTGGTGTTTCGATCGGTCTTTTTAATTCTCACGGGCGCCATCGGTTTTGCCGCCTTGGCACTGACGTTCGGCCGGCAATTTTCGGTCAGGGTGTTCGATTCCCTCAACAAAAGCCGTTATCCCGAACCCGCTACCTCGCTGACCATTACGGTTCTGCTGGGCTTGCTTTTCGGCATGATCTCGCAGCGCATGGGCATCCATGCCCTGTTCGGCTTTTTTATTGCCGGGGTCATCGTCGGCGAGGCGAAAAGCCTGTCCGAGCAGACGCGGGGCATCATTTCACAAATGGTGCATGCGTTGTTCGTGCCGCTGTTCTTCGTCAATATCGGACTCAAGGTGGATTTTGCGGAAAACTTTGATCTTCCGCTTTCTCTTGCGGTTTTTGTCATCGGCGTCGGCACTCGCTACATGGGCGCCTGGATGGGCGCCAATCTTGCCCATCTTCCCCGCCTCAATCGGGATCTCATCTCCATTCTGCATACTCCAGGCGGCCTGATGGAGATCGTCGTCGGCTTTTTGGCTTTTCAGGCCGGGCTGATCGGTCAGCAGGTGTTTGTCGCTATCGTCTTTGCCGCCGTAATTTCTTCGATTATCCTCGGCCCCTGGCTGTCATTCTCGTTAAAGCGACGCGCGATGATCTCTCCTGCCGATCTGCTGTCGCCGCAGTCCGTCATCGCCGATCTCAAGGCATCCTCCCTCGAAAAGGCCGTTAAGGAGCTCGTCGCTGTTCTGCCGATCGGCGACAATTCCCTGGGACAAAAAATTATCGACGGAATTTTGGCGAGAGAAAAAGAGTTCGGTACGGCGGTGGGCGACGGTCTGGCGATCCCGCACCTGCGCCTGGACGGACTGCGCGATCCGCTCTTGGCCTTCGGCCGTTCGAAGGACGGCATCGAATGGAACGCGCCCGACGGGGTGCCGGTGCGGTCTATATTTCTGCTGGTTACGCCGGCAGCGACTGCCGATATTCAC
>JAPDPN010000024.1:0-5414 GCA_034506455.1 Candidatus Zhuqueibacterota bacterium
AAAAGTGCACAAGAACTGCTCTTGGGTGATAAACGCTGGTACTCCTCAATAAATTAAAGAATGCTCAAGCCGGCCGTCAACGGCCGAGGAAAAATGTCCTAAGGGTCGTTCCCGAGATAAAGAGGACAGCAGATATTGACCAAAAAATGAAAGAATACAGCTCAATCGAGACTTTCAAATGGTAATAAAATTATATGAAAAAAAGAGAATATTTGCTTGGTTTAATTTTTTCATTAAATTTATAAAACCAGGCTTTATTCAAAACCATCAGGAGGATAAATGAAAAACAATCGCAGCATGCAGTGGAGGGGGGTACTTATGCTTGTAATGTCTGTTTTTACAGCTTTGTATGCCGAGTCCGCCGCAACAGCGCAAAAGGTCCGTCTGATGACCTTTAACGTCTGGATGGCAGGAACAAATGTCACCTATGGACAGAATAAGGTGCTGAACGGCATCCTTTCTTCCGGCGCAGACATTGTCGCGCTTCAGGAAACCGACGACGCTTTCGCCAAGCTGCTTGCCGAGCGACTGCATTGGCATTATTATTCCTCGGGTGACAATACCGTTTTGTCCCGCTTTCCAATTTCCGCGACTTGGAACGCGCAAAAGGCCGCCGGTGCAGTAATTAAACTCGAAAATAATGTCGCTATTGCTGTTCAATCGGTTCATACTTCTGCCTATCCGTACGGTCCATATCGCGCCTGTCTCGACGAGGCCGATTTGGAGGATATTTACAAAGATGAAGAAAAATCCTCCAACCGAGTTCCTGAAACCGTCGATGCCCTCAATGCGCTGCAGCCTTATCTTGCTCAAGGCCCGGTCTTTATGCTCGGCGATTTCAACTCCCCATCTCATCTCGATTGGACCGAAGCCGCAGCTTCTCTGCATTGCGATTATGTCGTCGATTGGCCGGTCACCAGTCTGATTGCCGAAAAAGGTTTCATCGATGCTTATCGTCAGCTTTACCCGGATCCGACGACTCATCAGGGCGTGACTTGGTCTACCATCTATGGTAACTATCACTATTCGAACGGTAAAGCTGAACCTTATGATCGGATCGACTATGTCTTTTATGCCGGCGCCGGCGTTCAGCCGCTTGATGCACGAGTTTTCGTAGTAGGGAACCCGGCGCAATTTCCGCTTCATCGTTGGAACGAATGGCCGTCCGACCATGCCGCAGTGGTTGCCGATTTTGCCGTTGAAACCGGCTCTCCCGTAAGCGCAAAGCCCACGGCCAAATTCTATGCCTCTTCAGCTGCGGTTATTGTCGATGAGACCGTCCAATTTACCGACATTTCAACCAATTCCCCAACCAGTTGGGCCTGGACATTTCAAGGCGGAGACCCCTCGCAAAGCAACGAACAAAATCCGAGGGTAATCTACCATGCCCCCGGGCTCTATTCCGTAAAACTGGTCGTCACAAATGCGCAGGGCAGCGACACCTTTGAAGTGACCAATTTGATTAAGGTTTCTTCGGTAGAAGAGCCGCCTTCCATCGAATTGGACAAGGACGACTATGATATCGAAGAACCGATAACGGTTTCCTTTGTCAACGGTCCGGGAAATCCGACCGATTGGATCGGGATCTACAAAAAAGGCGACATGCCCATGTCCGTCTGGTCGACTCTGTGGCTCTACGTCAACGGCACCCAATCTGCCAGCAAGGGGTTGACGGACGGCTACGTCACGTTTACCGAAGGCTTAAAAGAAGCCGGTGACTATTGGGCAGGGTTTTTTGAGAATGACTGGTATGCCCTCATGGATTCGGTGGCGTTTACTGTTGGAGGCGGATCAAAGGTTGCTGCAAAACCGACCGTTCCGGAAGGATATACTTTAAGCGTTTCACCTAATCCCTTTAATCCAAGAACCTTCATTACCATCTCGCTGCCTCAATCAGAGGAAATATCGGTCGAAATCTATAATCTCGTCGGTAAAAAGCTGTTCAGTCTCTTTCAAGGAAAAGCTCCGGCAGGAAGAATCGTTATGCCCTTTGATGCTTCTAATTTGTCAAGCGGCATTTATGTCTGCCGCCTGACCTCCGGACAGCAGATTCTCAGTCGAAAGATGCTGCTGTTGAAATAAACCCGGCAATTTAAGCTCAAAAGGACGACGTCTTGAAAAAGATGTCGCCCTTTTTTCATCCTGCTTGCCTTTTATCCTGACGATTCGTATACTTTTTCATCGGCTGCGGCAGAGCCTGAAAAGATCGGAGAACCATAAAATAGATTTACCTCCGCTATCACGTTACCCAAGGCATTAGAGCAATGCATACATTATCCGCACGCTCACGTCTTGTCTCGCTCGATGTTTTGCGCGGTTTGAACATTCTGGTCATGCTTTTTGTCAATGACCTCGCCGGGGTTGTCGGGGTGCCTGCATGGATGAAGCACATCAGTCCATCTACGGCAGACGGAATGACCTTCGTCGATGTAGTCTTTCCTGCTTTTCTTTTCATAGCGGGACTGGCAGTTCCTTTGGCAATAGACCGACGGCTGCAAAGCGGAGAATCTATGCTGCGCGTCGTCGGCCGAATTATTGGTCGAACGGGTGTTCTCCTCTTCCTCGGCTTGATGATGGTAAACAGCGAACGCATCGCGTTGGGACTGGTCGATCCACGCCTATGGAATCTGCTCTTTTACACCGGCGTCTGCCTGATTTGGCTTGGGCCAGGTGATCGACGCAGCAAATTCCGTTTATTCGCCGGAGTTGCAATGTTAGCTTTAGCTGTTTTTCTTTATCGCGGCGAAAACAGCACCGGGCTCATCCAGCTGAGATCTATGTGGTGGGGTATTCTCGGCCTCATCGGTTGGGCGTATCTGGTTACGGGGGTTCTTTACCTTCTCTTGCGCGGCAGCCGCCTCGGCTTGGCAGCCGCCGTTGTGCTGCTCTATTGCCTTTATTTTGCCGACCGAGCGCAGGCTTTCGGCAGCTTTTTCGGTCTTTCACGCTGGGTCAACGTCGGCTCCATGCTCGGCTCCCACGCCGCCATTATGACGAGTGGAGCTTTATTGGGAACCTTTTTTTCTTCTCCCGAATCGGATAAATCGCGCCTCAAGGCGGCACTTGGATTTGCAGCCGTCTCGGCGGCCGCCGCCTATATGCTCCACGCCCTGCACGGCCTTGACCGCATGTTTATTTTCAATAAAAACGCAGCTACCCCGCCCTGGTGTCTCCTCAGCTCCGCCTGGGCCGCGGCGATTTGGGCCGCTGTTTATTGGCTGGTGGAAGTTAAGCAAATTAAAATCGGCGTCACTCTGCTCAGCCGCGCCGGACAAAACGCTCTTTTTGCTTTCATTCTCGGCCCCATCGCCTATAATCTTTTTGAGCTGTTGCCGGAGGTGCTGAACGGCTTTTCCCCCTGGGGATACTTGGGAAAAAGCTTTCCAATTGGACTCTTTCGCTCCCTCGTCTTTGCTTTAAGCGCCCTCCTGCTTACAGCCGACCTCCAGCGACGCAAGCTCTTTTTGAGGGTATGATTATGAAATCCATGACTTTCCTACTCTGCGCGCTGACCTTGATGCCGAATGTTTTTTGCCTGGGAAAAAATCCCGCTCTCCCAAATGGACGTTGGTGCGCCCTGCATCTGCTCGGCGTCGATTCGGACGAAAAATTGGCGGCGATCGAAAAGCAGCTTCCGGCTCTGACGCAACTCGGCGTCAACGTTTTGGTGGCCGAAGTGGATTACGGATTTAAATTCAAGTCCCACCCTGAGCTCCGCGGCTCCGAAAATCCGGTCACCAAAGGCGGCGCGCGTCGTTTCGCCAAGGCCTGCCGCAGGCACGGCATCCTGCTCATCCCGCAGTTTCAATGCTTCGGCCACCAGTCCTGGGCGAAACAGACTTTTCCGCTTCTTACCCGCTATCCGGAATTAGATATCACTCCGGGTGCTTTTCCCAATAACGAAGGCATTTACTGCCGCGAATGGGATCCAATGAATCCGCGCGTCTATGAAATCGTCTACAAGCTGATCGACGAATTGATCGATGCCTTTCAAGCGGACTATTTTCATGTCGGCATGGACGAGGTCTTTCTCATCGGCCATGAGCTGTCGCCCTCGACGCGCGGAAAGGATCCGGCGGAAGTGTTTGCCAAAGCCGTTAACGATCTGCACCGCCACATTGTGGGCAAACGCGGCAGGCAGATGCTGATGTGGGGCGACCGGCTGATCGACGGCAACGTCATCGACTATGGTGAATGGGAGTCGTCGAAAAACGGCACCGCCGGCGCCGTCGACAAGATTCCCAAAGACATCATCATCTGCGACTGGCACTACGAGCTGCGCGACAGCTATCCCAGCGTGCCGATGTTCATCGAAAAAGGCTTTCGAGTGCTGCCGACAAGTTGGCGCAACGTCGAGGCGAGCCGCGCTTTCATTCAGTACAGCCTGTCGCTCCAATCTTCCTCCGTCCTCGGGCATCTGTTCACGCGCTGGAATTCAAGAACGGATGATCTGGCCGAGTTTCCGCCACTCAAAGAGAACGCAGCTTTGCTGCGCATAAACGGAGAAAGCCGCTGAAAAACCGACTGCCTCTGAACATTGTAATTCTTGTGGCCGCTGTCGTTATTCGGCCCGCGCCAGGCAATGAGGCGGTTCGTTTTTTTTATCGACCGGAGATCACTTACGGTTCGGAGGCTATCTTTTCTCCTCTCACTCTGTTCGTGAACGGTTCCTTTGACATTCTGCGCAACGGAGGCATGGACCGTCGTATCGGTCGACAGCCCTATGCTGCCGGTTTCCGCAACGTGGCGGACAATCTGCTTCATCCCTGGCAAAATATCCGCAAGTACGGCACGAGCGACTTTTTTCACAACGAGATTCTCAATTTCAATTTTAATCCCGACCGCATGCAGTTTCTGCCCAATTATTCGCTGCATCTGATCGGCAACGCCATGCAATATGTTAAACTCGCCGAATGGTACGCCTGCCACGATTATCCTTTGCCGCACACACTGTCTTTGCTCACCACTCTAAGTTACCAGCTGTTGAACGAAGCATTGGAAAACGGCAGTTACCGCGGCGCCAACGTCGACCCGATTGCGGATATGTTGATCTTTAATCCGCTCGGACTGCTGCTCTTTTCCACCAATTGGGCAAAGCGGTTCTTTTCCACCACATTTCCGATTTTTGACTGGTCGGGACAGCCGTTTCTCTGCCCCTTCGACGGCCGTATGGAAAACGCCGGTCAACAGTACGCGGCCAAAGCCGCTGTTGCGGCTTCTGGGCGCTACTCTCTTTTTTTCTATTGGGGCGTACAAACCGTCGTCGGCGTTTCAATTGCCCGCGCCAACGGCGCCGCTTTTTCCTGCGGATTCGGCAGCGTTGCCTACGATCTCCGTTACGGCACCAACAACCAGGGCCGCATTGTGACCGCCGTTACCAAACCCATCCTGGGTTTTTTCTACGATCGTGAGAA
>JAPDPN010000024.1:5514-29399 GCA_034506455.1 Candidatus Zhuqueibacterota bacterium
ATCTGCCCGGAGAACGACAATGCCCACCTCTATCTTTCCGTTGCCATCGGTCGCGTTGCTTTGATGGCGGGTAAAAAGGAACAGGTACAATTATCCAAAACCGTCAAAGAGGAAGCGGAAAAAGCCTTACAAATCAATCCCAACAATGATACCGCGCACCATGTGTATGCCCGTTGGCACCGCAAAGTCGCCACACTAAGCGGCATTCAAAAGACTTTTGCCCAGATTCTTTACGGCGGCCTCCCGCCGGCAAGTCTGGAGGATGCGGAAAAGCATTTTCTAAAGGCAATCGAACTCAAACCGACGCACATCAACCACCATTTGGAGCTGGGCATTACCTATTTGGAAATGAATCAAAAGGACAAGGCGGCGGCAGCATTTAAGCAGGCTCTTGCCTTGACCCCGAAGAATAAAAAAGACAAAGAATACCAGGCGGAAGCGGCCAGACAGTTGGAAGCGCTGAAAAAGTAGGAAATGAAGGCTACAAAATTAGCGGAACTCATAGTTTTCCGCTATTTTTGTAGTCTCTACTGTTTCCACGGTTCGACGTTAGAAAAGTATGGATATGCGCGGTTTGAACTGTTCTTTTGCCTCGCTTACACAAAGATAAGCCGACAATTTTAAAACGGAAATATTTTTGCTAACCTATTGTCGCTAATGAGCTTTTGTTTTGAACCGCTACACAGGCCGCAACCCCTTCACTGCAGCGGAAAGTGCCTCATTAAAATTATTATCATCAGATAAATTTCTTTTTTGTCTCTATATTATATTTTCCTACAAAATTGGCTTATCAATGTCATTCATATCCTTCTTCTGATCAATTTATGTCTGTCGCTGCTGTTTATCTCTATGTTTTCCAATGAGTTTTTTCATCCTCTTCAAATCAGTTTCGGCATAATTCTTGATAAGAAGGATTTACCTTTTTGTATTGATCAACCATGTAAGATTCGTTTCGATTAGGCGGTACCATGAATTTTCAAGAATCTACAGTGCAAATCTCTTCTAATACCTTCGGCTATGCAAGCCGTAAAGCGGTCGGTCTATACGAACCGGCCTTTGAGCACGACAGCTGCGGCGTCGGTTTTATTGCGCGGCTCGATGCTCAACCCACCCATCAAATTGTTTCTGACGGCATTCGGATACTGGCCAATTTGGAGCATCGCGGTGCCATAGGCGGCGATCAAGGAACGGGCGACGGCGCAGGAATTTTGGTCAAACTGCCGCACGAATTTTTCTGCGAAAAAGCCGAGCAAATCGGCTTTATACTACCGCATGAAGGCGATTACGCCGTTGCCATGGTGTTCTTGCCTCATGAGGCGGCTTTACGAACGGACTGCAAAGCAGTTTTGGAAAAATTTTGCCGATATGAAGGAGCCGTTGTTCTCGGCTGGAGGCAGGTTCCGACCAATCCGCAGGGACTTGGAGAGCTCGCCAAACAAACTTGCCCCTTCATCGAACAGCTGTTTATTGGCCGCGGCAATATTCCAGCCGAACATTTTGAGCGCAAACTCTATGTTATTCGCCGCCAGGCGGAAAATGAAATAAGTTCCTGGTCCGTCAACGTCGGCGCTTTTTACATTGCCTCATTTTCGAGCCGTCTCATTGTTTACAAAGGTCTGCTCACCGCCGCCCAGCTGCCTTCCTTTTACCCGGACGTGACGGAAGAGGCGTTCAAAAGTCCTTTCGCTATGGTGCATCAACGTTTCAGCACCAATACGCTGCCGACCTGGAGGCTGGCGCAGCCGTTCCGCCGATTGGCGCATAACGGCGAAATCAATACGCTGCGCGGCAACATCAACCGCATGAAAGCACGCGAGCCTCATATCGCCTCGTCGCTTTTCGGCGACGACATTCACAAAATAAAGCCTATCCTCATCGAAAACGGGAGCGATTCGGCGATCTTTGATAACGCACTGGAACTGCTTGTGCTTTCCGGCAGGTCCCTGCCGCACGCCATGATGATGATGATTCCTGAGGCCTACGGGCCCAAAGTGCGTATGAGCACCGACAAGCAGGCCTTTTACGAATACCATTCCGCACTGATGGAGCCGTGGGACGGACCTGCCGCCGTCGCATTTACCGACGGTCGCTACATCGGCGCGACGCTTGACCGCAATGGGCTCAGGCCTGCCCGCTATACCATTACCAAAGACGGGCTTGTGGTTATGGCCAGCGAAACCGGCGTTTTAGAAATTCCTGCGGAAAACATTCTTCGTCAAGGCCGCCTTCAGCCGGGTAAAATGTTCCTCGTTGATTTGGAGCAAAACCGCATTGTTCCCGACCATGAGATCAAAGCCAAAATTTCCCGCCAACGGCCTTATCGTCGCTGGGTAAAGGAAAATCACGTGGAGCTGCGCGGTTTGTTTGCCCCGGCCCATGTGCCGCGACTGGAGCCGGAGCAGCTTTTGCGCCTTCAACACGCATTCAGCTATACCGATGAAGATCTGAAGATGATCCTCGCGCCCATGGCGACGCATGCGCAGGAGCCGGTGGGCTCCATGGGCAACGATGCCGCTCTGGCCGTCATGTCGCCGCGGCCGCAGCTTTTGTTCAACTATTTTAAGCAGCTTTTTGCTCAGGTCACCAATCCGCCGATCGATCCGCTCCGCGAAGAGATGGTGATGTCTCTTGAAAGTTTTGTCGGCCGCGAAAAGAATTTCCTCGAGGAAACGCCCGAACATTATCGCGGCCTTAAACTTCAACACCCCATCCTCACGCCGTCCGACTTGGAGCGCATCCGCCATTCGCAACATCCGGCCATCAAAACTTTTGAGCTCGACATGCTGTTTCCGGTCGAACAGGGCGGAAAGGGGCTGAAAAAGGCACTGGACAATCTGTTCAAAGAAGCGGAAAAGGCCGTCCGCGACGGCGCAACCCTCCTGATCATCACCGATAAGAATTTGACTGCCGATTCGGCGCCCATTCCCGTGCTTCTGGCGGCTTCCGGTCTGCATCAATATTTTATCAAAAAAGGTATCCGCAATTGGTGCGGAGTGGTTTATGAGTCGGGCGAGGCGCGCGAAGTCATCCATTTCGCTCAGCTCCTCGCATTCGGAGCCGACGCCTTTTGCCCGTATCTGGCCTTTGCTTCCATCCGTAATTTGGTCGAAGACGGCCTGCTGGAAGAGCCGATATCTGCAGAGCAGGCCATGGATAATTACATCACGGCGATAAAGAAAGGTCTGCTCAAAACCATCAGCCGAATGGGCATCTCCACCATCCACAGCTTTTTCGG
Organism: Candidatus Zhuqueibacterota bacterium; assembly: GCA_034506455.1. Classification (GTDB taxonomy): domain Bacteria; phylum Zhuqueibacterota; class Zhuqueibacteria; order Residuimicrobiales; family Krinioviventaceae; genus Fontimicrobium_A. Next base: position 8,750 of record JAPDPN010000024.1, read on the forward strand.
TTCGCAGATTTTTGAAGCCGTCGGCATCGGTCGAGAGGTCATCGACAACTACTTTTGCAACACCCCTTCACGGATCGGCGGCATCGGTCTGGATGAAATAGCCGAAGAGGTCCGCCGCAGACATCGGCAGGCTTTTCCGACCTACGGCGAACCTGCCCGACTGCTGCATCCCGGCGGAGTCTACCATATTCGCAAAGACGGCGAGCCGCATATGTGGACCACGGAAGCGATCTATAAACTGCAAACCGCCGTGCGACTCAACGACTATGCCCTCTTTAAAGAATTCAGCGACTATATGAATCAACAAGCCGCCGCTCAGGCGGTTTTGCGCAGCAGATTAGCCTTTAAAGCAGACAAGCCGATTCCTATTGAAGAAGTCGAACCGGTGGAGTCCATTACGAAACGATTTGTCGGCGCGGCCATGTCGTTCGGATCGATCAGTCGCGAAGCACACGAGGCCATTGCTATTGCCATGAACCGACTCGGTGCGCGCAGCAACTCCGGAGAAGGCGGCGAAGATCCGGAACGCTACAAACCCTTGCCGAACGGCGACTTGAGGCTTTCGCGAATCAAACAGGTGGCCTCAGGCCGGTTCGGAGTCACGACGGAATATGTGATGCACGCCGACGAACTGCAGATCAAAATTGCCCAAGGCGCCAAGCCGGGCGAAGGCGGGCAGCTGCCCGGCCACAAGGTCAATGCGGAGATTGCCCGCGTCCGACATACCACGCCGGGCGTTACGCTCATCTCGCCGCCGCCGCATCATGACATCTACTCGATCGAAGATTTGGCGCAGCTGATCTATGATCTAAAAGCCGTCAATCCGCGCGCCAAAGTGTCGGTCAAGTTGGTTTCTGAAGCCGGTGTAGGCACCATTGCCGCAGGCGTAGCCAAAGCCGGCGCCGACCTGGTGCTGATCTCCGGTTATGAAGGCGGGACCGGCGCTTCTCCGCTCACTTCGATCAAGCACACCGGATTGCCTTGGGAACTCGGTCTGGCGGAAGTGCAGCAGACCCTGCGTCTCAACAATCTGCGCGACCGCATCATCGTCCAGACCGACGGCCAACTGAAAACCGGGCGCGATCTGGCCATAGCCGCACTACTGGGAGCGGAAGAGTTTGGCTTCGGAACCGCCCTGCTCATCAGCCTGGGCTGCCTCATGATGCGCAAATGCCATCTCAATACTTGTCCGGTCGGCGTGGCGACCCAGGATCCTCGGCTGCGCGAGCGTTTCGGCGGCCTGCCGGATTATGTGGAACGGTTTCTCCGCTTCGTTACCCAGGATTTGCGGGAAATTATGGCCGAACTCGGCTTCCGCACCGTCGACGAAATGGTAGGCCGCGTCGATCGTTTGGAATTCGTCCGCGAAACGGATCACTGGAAGGCGAAAACGCTCGATCTGCGCAGCCTGCTGGTCGATCCCATACCGCAGGCGCCGCGGAGGTGTTTACGCCCGCAGCCGCCTTCTCCTTATGAGGATTTGGACGGTCGTCTGATCGAACTCTGTCAACCGGCAATCCGGGAGGGTAAAACCGTCACAGTCGAGCTGCCGATTCGAAATGTACACCGCACCGTCGGTGCACGTCTCAGCGGCGTCATTGTCGATCATTATGGAGCGAAAGGCCTGCCGGACAATACGATTCAACTGACTTTTACCGGTTCCGCCGGCCAAAGCTTCGGCGCATTCTTGGCCCCCGGCATCACCGCCCGAATTATCGGCGACGCCAACGACTACCTCGGCAAATCGATGTCCGGCGGCCGGATCGTGCTCATGCCGCCGCCGGAAGCGACGTTCGAGCCGCATGAAAACATCATTGCAGGCAACGTACTGCTTTACGGCGCCACCGGCGGCGAAGTCTTTATCAACGGCGTCGTCGGCGAACGGTTTATGGTACGCAACAGCGGCGCCTGTGCGGTGGTCGAGGGCGTCGGCGACCACGGCTGCGAATACATGACCGGCGGCGTGGCCGTCATCTTAGGTCGAACCGGAAACAACTTTGCCGCCGGCATGAGCGGCGGCATCGCGTTCGTCTACGACGAAACGGAATTGTTCGACACACGCTGCAATCTGGATACGGTCGATTTGGAAAGCGTCTGGAATGAAGCGGATAAACGGCTGTTGAAGAAAATGATTCAAGACCATTACCGCTGGAATGGCAGTCGACGTGCCAAGTGGCTCCTCGATAATTGGGAGGCGCAACTGCCGCTATTCGTTAAAGTGATGCCGATCGAATATCGCCGCGTCCTGGAACGGATGCGCCTGCAGGAAGAAACGGAAAAGGTGACCGTTGCCGTCACCGAGGAGGTGTTCAATGGCTAAGGCAACAGGATTTTTGGAATATAAACGCGAAGAAGCGCCGAAACGTCTGGTGCATCAACGCATAAAGGATTTTCGCGAATTCGAACTGCTGTTGTCAAGGGATAAATTAACCCGACAGGCGGCGCGCTGCATGGACTGCGGCGTGCCCTCTTGTCATGCCTACGGATGTCCGGTGCTGAACCGCATTCCCGATTTTAACGACCTGGTTTACCGCGGCCATTGGCGTCGGGCGCTCGAAGTTCTGCATTCGACCAATAATTTTCCGGAAATCACCGGCCGAGTCTGTCCCGCCCCTTGTGAGGCTGCGTGCACGCTTGCCTACAATGATGAGGCGGTTACGATAAAACAGATCGAGCTGCAAATCATCGAACGGGGCTTCGAAGAGGGCTGGGTGCAGCCTGAACCGGCAAACTATCGCAGCGGCAAAAAAGTCGCCGTCATCGGATCCGGCCCCGCCGGACTTGCCGCCTCGCAGCAGCTGGCGCGCCGCGGCCATGAGGTCGTTTTGTTTGAAAAAGCGGACCGCATAGGCGGCATTCTCCGCTACGGCATACCGGATTTCAAGCTGGAAAAGCATATTTTGGATCGCCGGTTGGAGCAGCTCATCGCCGAAGGCGTTCGTTTTGAAACCGGCGTTGAAGCCGGCAAGGATGTTTCGGCGCGTTACCTGCGGCGCTCGTTTGATGCAATCATTCTCACGCTCGGCGCCGGAATACCCCGCGATTTGAACATTCCAGGGCGCGAGCTGCAAGGCATTCATTTCGCGATGGACTTTCTCACTCAGCAGAATCGACGCATTGCGGGCGATAAAATTGCAGAGCCGGAGATCTCTGCCGCCGGCAAGCACGTTGTGGTCATCGGCGGCGGCGATACCGGCTCCGACTGCGTCGGAACGAGCGTGCGGCAGGGTGCCCGCAGCGTGACGCAGATCGAACTGCTGCCGAAGCCTCCTGCAGAGCGACTGCCGCGCAATCCCTGGCCGGAGTGGCCGAATATACTGCGCACTTCCTCCTCGCATCAGGAAGGCTGCACTCGAGAGTGGGCGGTTCTCACTCGAGAGTTTATAGGAAAAGACGGCCGCGTTTCGGCGTTGCGGGCTATAAGGCTGGAATGGTATCGGGATGAAAATGGACGTTTTCAGTATCGAGAAATCCAGGGCAGTGAATTCGAGCTGCCGGCTGATCTGGTTCTGCTCGCAACCGGCTTCCTGCATGTGGAGCATGGGCCGTTGGTACAGGACTTGAACCTAAAACTCGACGGACGCGGCAATCTCGTTGTAGATCGACAATGGATGACTTCGGAGCCGGGCGTTTTTGCCGCCGGCGATGCCGTGCGCGGGCCGTCGTTGGTCGTGCACGCGATCTACCAGGGAAGACAGGCAGCGGCTGCGGTCGAACGGTTTTTCAAACTGATTTAGATTTTTTAAACCAAAACGCTTATAGGTTTTGCCTTCGTACTAAGCGCAGGAGCTCTCTGGCAGTCGGCAAGTTTTTAAAGGCAGACGCGCACGACGGTATGGAAACCCTACTTTTCAAGACGGCCGGAGTCAAAAAGTGCGAAAAGCCAACGCGTTTCAAGAGGAGTACTGACTTTAATATTCGGGAGAGATAAAAAACAGAAAACCTGTCGATCGTTTCTTTATCTTGCCTGCAGAGTCCTTGCCTCTCTCCAAATGACCACAGCCACTGCGAGCAGAGCAAAGTCCTCGATCAAGCGTACCCACCCCACTTTGCTGCCCGCGGAAAAGCATCCGCAGTCGATATCCAAGCCGCGCGCGACGGCCGAGCCGATGGCCAGGATGAAAATACAATTCAAAACAATTATTATGAGGCTTGCAGCTGCAACTTTACGGCCGAGGATCAACAAAAGGCCGCAAATCAGTTCCAACCAGGGCAAAATCGCCGCCGTGAGGGTCGTTAGGAAATAAGGCAATAAACGATAGTTGTCGATATTTTCCGCAAATTGGGCAGGATCAAAGATTTTGCCGACGGCGGCCCAGATAAAAATTACGCCCAGAATCAACCGCAAAATTAACAGTAATCGTTTCATCGCACCACCTCCAGCCCGGCCCGCTTCCAGTCGTTTAAACCCTCGTAATAATAGGCAACCCGCGGGAAACCCTGCGAAACCAATTCGCGCGCCAACATTTCGCCTTTGTCGCAGGGCGGACCGTCGCAATAGCAGACCAACCAACGATCGCGCGGCAACTTCTCCATCACACCGACATATTCGTGCAGAGCCTCGAAATGGATATTGACGGCGCCTGGAATGTGACCGGCAACAAACTCTTCCGGTGAGCGGGCATCGATGATCACGGCGCCGGACTCGGCCATTCGGCGCAGCTGCTCGCGGTTGACCAGAAACGGCTCCTTGAACGACCCGCCGGTCAGCGAAGAATCAGCCGCAAAAGCTCTTGGCGGTCTTGAAAAGCCGATTTTTACGCCGCGCGGATTAACGGCATTAGCTGCCAGCCCCAACACAAAGGCGATAATAATAATTTGGGCTAAATCTCGAACAAGGGTCTTCATCCACGAGCTCCGAATTACTGCTGAAAGTATTTAACCGGTAATATTTATCGGACAGTGAATCACAAAAAAAATAAACTCTATGGTTAAACCTGCTGTAACATTCCGGCCTAAAAGATTGCGGGCAGGCATACAGCCGTTAGCGATCGGCAACACCCAATGCCTGCCGGCTGCGACAGGTAAAATTTATAACGAAAAAGCCCGCACAGAGATCCAAGTTAAAACGCTGCTGCGGTTGCCCGCCCCCGAAATCATCATTGTTGTCTTTCCGTTTAACATGCCAACCAAAGCGCCCAATTACGCGACCAGGGTTCATTTATCAACAAGCCGTGAATCGGCTCCTACGCCTGAAATAACTTTTTCGGATAACCAATAGTTGAATTAGAGTCTAAGAACGTGTTAACCCAATGCTTCGATTATTCATATTTTCTTCTCGTCAATATGACAAAATTTAGCCGAAAGATCAATCATAAAAGATTCCGACTTGATAAAGCTGCTATTCAAAAAAGGGTGGTCATTTTCTTAAAAAATCAATCTGTAATTCACACCGAACGGGAAAAAGACTGGAATGCGTGAACAGTTTCTAAAGGAGAATAAATATGTTCGGAGCCGTTATCTCTATTATAAATAAATTCAAATTATTTTTTTCTTGCAACTCCTTGAAATGTTTTGTATAATTTTTCAACGAATGAAAAAACATTCTTTTTAGCCGTCATTTGCAAAATTATTCTGAATAGTGTGACGGCAGTGAGCAGTATAGCAGACTTGGGGCAGGTAGGGCTATTTTAAAAAACAACCTTTGTTGTTAGCGCGCCAGCTATGAGCCGACATGGAATGGCAATAATCATTGATAAAAGAAAATAAGAATTCTGGTTCAGTCCGGATTGCCGGTAAAGGTCTAGCCTTTTCATGGCGGTCTAATTACCATCTTTGACAACTCAAAAATAGATACATCAGCGCCTTAAAATCGGCCTACGCCAATGTATGTTTCACTTATTCAAAACGCTACTCTGCTGATTGCGATTATAGCCTCTTATGAACTGCTCGGACGCATCAGCCGTGAAAAATCCGTTTCTCGTTACTTGCTGATCGGCTTTCTCTTCGGCATAACCGCCGTTATGGGTATGCTGATGCCCTTTCACTATCAACCGGGGATCATTTATGACGGCCGGTCGATTATCCTCACGTTGGCAGGACTCTTTGGCAGTCGAGTCACCACATTGATTGCCATTTCCATTTCCTCTGCCTTCCGCATCCTAAAGGGCGGAGCCGGCGTCTATGCCGGTGTAGCGACCATCATCTGCTGCGCGGGAGTGGGAGCCTTATTCCGCAGGATCTATCACCGCAATTTAATGAACATATCTTTGCCCATGCTCTACGGCATCGGCATTGTGACGCACTTGGTCATGCTTGCCTGTCAGCTGCTGATCATGCCGATCCCCAGCGGATCGGCGATTGTGCGCCGCATCTGGCTTCCGATCATGCTTATCTTTCCTCCCACGTTTGCCGGTGCCGCTCGGCTGCTCCAAAATCTTGAACGACATTTAAAAAATGCGGACGAGCTTAAAAAATGGGAATCAATTTTTAGATATGCCGGATGGTCGGTTATTATCGTCGAATCGAAGGAGAATACAATAACCGCCTATAATCCTGCCATCAGCACGATGTTCGGATATTCTGAAACTGAGATAAGAGGCAAAAGACTTACGGACATCTGCGGACATGAAACGCAAAAGAATCTAGACCAGTGTTTCGAAAAAGCAGAAAAGGAGGGATCCTGCCGTTTCGAAGGGATTTTTTTGCGAAAAGACGGATCGACCTTCCCAGCAGACGTGGAGGTCATGGCGCATAGAGACGCTCATGGGCGCACCCTCTTTTACGCTTTGAACATTCGCGACATTACAGAAAGAAAGGAGGCGGAAGCCCAAATATTGCACCGCAATGAACTGTTGAATGCATTGCTGCAGATTAGTCGAAAATTGGCTTCCACGCTGGAATTGCCGCAGGTGTTGAAAACCGCGACCGATTCGGCTTTGGAGTTTTTGGGCCTCCAGAGCACCGCGGTCTATCTCTTGGAAGACGGCCGGCTGCACTTGGCTGCGACGTCGCCGCCGCTTCCCAAAGATTTTCCGGAGGATTTGCGGTATGTTCCTCTCGATGAACATCCGCATATTAAGCAAGCTTTGCAGAACGGTTCTCCTTTGCTTTTGCCGGATGCGGCGCAGGCCGAACTTACAATCGCCGAAAAACAGGTCTGTGAATTGCGCAATCTGCGCACCCTTCTCTATCTGCCTCTGTTATCACCACAAGAGACGCTGGGTATTTTAATCGTCGGTTCTGTTGGCGTACCCATCAAGATCGATGAAACGCAGATAGACGTTTGCCAGACTTTGGCTTACTATATCTCGTTGTCGATCATTAATGCGCGTCTTTACGAATCTATAAAGCGACATGCCGAAGAACTGGAGGCGGCAGTAGTCAGACGAACCGCCGAGTTGGAAGCTAAAAACCGCGAACTGGAAGCTTTTAGCTATTCCATTTCTCACGACTTGCGCGCGCCGCTGCGCGCCGTCAAAGGCTTTGCCGAAATTATCCTTCGCCGGCATCGGGCATCTCTCAATGATGAAGCGATGCATTACTTTGACAACATCCTTGAATCCGCAGAGTATATGGGCCAATTAATCGGCGATCTTTTGAATTATTCGAGACTGGGTCGAGGCGGCGTATCGCTCAAGTCCTTCTCCTTAGCTGAATTGGCGGCCGATCTTGCGCAAGAATTTGCTCCTTCGTTTGATAAGGTCGGCGCTCGGCTTGTCATTCAACCCGATCTGCCGGCGGTCTATGCCGAGCCGATTCTTCTCAGGCAGGCGTTGACCAATCTGATCGACAACGCCTTAAAGTATCGACGCGAAAACGTAATAGCCGAAGTCGTTTTGACCGCAGCGCGCGCCGATCAATGGATAGAAATACGGGTGAGCGATAACGGCATCGGCATTGCCCCTGAATTTCACGAAAAAATTTTTGAAATCTTTCAACGATTGCACAGCCGCGATCGCTACGGCGGCACCGGCATCGGTTTAGCCATGGTTAAAAAAGCCGTCGGCATGATGGGCGGCACTATTTCCGTCGAATCTGTGCCGGAGCAGGGCAGCACCTTTATCATTCGACTTCCTGCCGCATGAGGTAAAAAATGAAAAAGAAGGCAAACATTCTCCTCGTCGAAGATGACCCGATGGACATCGAACTCACCCTGAATGCCTTTAAAGAGGTTCGTTTAGAAAACGACATCCATATCGTGACCTCCGGAGAAGAGGCATTGGATTATCTCTTTGGCCGTAACCGATATGCCGACCGTGCAGCGCATCCGTTGCCCGATATTGTGCTTCTCGATATTAAATTGCCCGGTCTGAGCGGGTTACAAGTGCTGCAAAAGATCAAAAATACGCCGGTTCTAAAAAGGATTCCGGTCATTATTTTGACGTCATCTCAGGAAGAAAGCGACCGAATTAACGGTTATGATTTCGGTGCCAACAGTTATTTGATCAAACCGGTGACTTTTGAAAATTTTCTTACGGTAGTCAAACAAATCTATGATTATTGGCTGACGCTTAATATTGAAGCGCCATTGGTTTAGGCGGGGGGAAAGCAGTAAGGAGGCGCTTATGGAAACGAGCGGAAAAATTCGAGTCCTTTGCGTCGACGACCTGGCAAGCGACCGCCTTCTCATCCGCCATGCCCTGGAAAAGGAAACAGACGATTTTAAAGTGATCGAAGCCGTCGATGCTGCTTCTTTTCATCATCTATTGGAAAAAGGAGGTTTCGACGTTGTACTCACCGATTTCAACATTCTCGGCTTCGAGGGGTTGGAAATCATTCGACGGGTCAAACAAAAGTATCCGCGCATGCCGGTTATCGTCGTGACCGGCACGGGCTCGGAGGAGGTTGCCGTTAAAGCGCTCAAACAGGGAGCGGATGATTACGTCATCAAGACGCCTCACCACATTGCCCAACTGCCGCACACAATTCAAATGGTGTTGGAATCGCAACGACGGGCGGATGCGCTGCAGGAGGCGCAGGAGCGCTTTCGCCGTTTGGCGGAAAATTCTCCGGACCTCATTTACCGCTATCGCCTTTCGCCGACGCCGGGCTTTGAGTACGTCAACCCCGCTTCGACGCGAATCGTCGGCTATACGCCGGAAGAACATTATGCGGATCCGGAACTCGGTATGAAAATTGTGCATCCGGATGATTTAGCCGTCTTGGACACCATCCGTCAAGGCCGCGATTTTTTCTACCGGCCGATCCAGTTGCGTTGGCTGCATAAGGACGGCCGCATCGTTTGGACGGAGCAGATCAACATTCCCGTCTATGACGAGAACGGCAACCTGATTGCCATCGAAGGGACGGCGCGCGACATTACCGAGAAAAAGCAGGCGGAAGAAAAGCTGCAACTGGCCCTGCAGGAAAAGCAGAAATTATTCGAAGAGTTCTACGGCCGCATCAACAACAATCTGCAGATGATCCTTTCGTTTATCGAGCTGCGTGCGCGCAAGGAAAGCGACGAAAAGGTACTTTTGCCGTTAAAAGATCTAAAAAGCAAAATCCTTTCTCTTGCCTTGGTGCAAAGACGCCTCTATGAAACGAAAAATCTTTGGTCGCTGGACCTGGCAGCGTATTTGAATGACTTGACTCGATACATCCGCCAGGATTTTTCGTACCTGACGAAACGAATTCACCTAGATTTTTCCTCTGAACCGCTGCAGGTATCGTGGGATGCAGGCGTCAAACTGGGATTTGTCTTTACCGAATTGATTATGAATGCCTTCATTCATGGCTTTCCGAATGGTCGCGAAGGCCATATTAAGGCTTCGGTTCATCGATCCCCTGCGGAAGATTTGATCCTCGAAGTGGCTGACGACGGCGTCGGAGTCCCGGAATCGTTCGATCTCCATCGGGATGCGAAATTGGGATTGGAGATGATTATGCTGCTCATCCAAGATCTCTTCTCCGGCCGAATCGAACTGATGGGGCGCCGCGGCCTGCATTGGAGAATCACCGTGCCGAAAAAGGAGTATCAACCGCCGCAAAATCCTGTCGCTTAGCTGCGTTTCGCAAAATTTTTGCACAGCAAGCCCCGCGCTCATGCGGTCGAATGCAGCCGCACTATTTTCATGATTTTTTGCACCGCGCAACTTTACCTTCCTGCGCAAAATTCCTTCTTTGAAGTATAAAATGCTGTTCAAAATTACAATAGAGCTTTGTAAATTAGAAAAAAAGGAGACTGCATGTCAAAAGATCGTTTTGAAAAACGAATCCTCTGCATCGGCGCCGGCTATGTCGGCGGCCCGACGATGGCCGTGATCGCTGCCCAATGTCCTCAATACAAGGTCACAGTTGTAGATATCAATAAAGATAAAATTGCCGCCTGGCAAACCGACAAGCTGCCGATCTATGAGCCGGGTCTGTTGGAAGTTGTAAAAAAAGCGCGCGGTCGAAATTTATTTTTTTCCACCGATATCGAGGCGGCCATCAAAGAGGCCGAAATTATTTTTGTCTCCGTCAATACGCCGACCAAGACATTCGGCGAAGGCGCCGGAAAAACCGCAGACCTCCAGTACTGGGAAAAAACGGCGCGCGACATTCTCCGCGCCGCAGAGAGCGATAAAATCATCGTCGAAAAAAGCACGCTGCCCGTACGCACGGCCGCAGCCTTGGAACGAATTCTCCACAACAACGACAAAGGGCTGCATTTTGACATTATCTCGAACCCAGAGTTCCTCGCCGAAGGTACGGCGATCAAAGATCTGCTCGAGCCGGATCGGGTGCTCATCGGCTCGCGCGAGACCGAACGAGGAATTCGCGCCCGCGATCAAATCGTCGAGATTTATGCCAACTGGGTGCCGCGCGAACGCATCATCACCAGCAATATCTGGAGCTCCGAACTCTCCAAGCTGGCGGCCAACGCCTTTTTAGCCCAGCGCATTTCCTCCATCAACAGCATTTCCGCTTTGTGCGAAAAGACCGAAGCCAGCATCAATGAAGTCGCCTATGCCGTGGGCGCCGACAGCCGCATCGGTCCGAAATTCCTCAAGGCGGGCGTAGGGTTCGGCGGCAGCTGCTTCAAAAAAGACATCCTCAATTTGGTCTATATCGCCGAATCTTACGGACTTTATGAGGTGGCCGCCTATTGGGAACAGGTGGTGCGCATGAACGAATATCAGGAGCATCGTTTTGTGCGCAACCTGGTGTCCGCTATGTTTAACACCGTCGCCGGAAAACGAATCGCGTTGTTCGGTTTCGCCTTCAAGGCGGACACCGGCGACACGCGCGAAGCGCCGGCCATTACGGTAACTCGGAAGCTGGTTGAAGAGCGGGCAAAAGTCGTCATCACAGACCCCCAAGCGCTGGAAAACGCCAAATTGGATTTGGCCGACGTGCTGGATAAAGTCGAGTTTGAAATCGACCCCTATCGCGCCGCCGCCGGTGCCCACGCCGTAGCGATCATCACGGAATGGGACCTTTACAAGTCGCTCGATTACCGAAAAATCTACGCTTCAATGGAAAAGCCGGCTTTTCTATTCGACGGCCGCAACATCCTCGATCGCCGCGAAATGTTCGAAATCGGCTTTAACGTCTACGCCATCGGCCACGCGCCTTTGACGCATTTCAGCGAATGACCGAGCGCCTGGAGAGACAAATTGCCTTTCTCGCCGAGATCGACAAGCTGAAAGGCGTCCTTCGGCGCAGCTACCTCATTAACGGATCGCGCCGCGAAAATTCCGCCGAACACAGCTGGCATTTGGCGACGGCGGTCATCGTTCTGGGGGAACAGGCGGATCCGAACGTCGACCTTCTGCGCGCCGTCAAAATGGCGCTCGTACACGACATCGTTGAAATCGACGCCGGCGACACTTTTTTGTACGACGAAGCCGCTGCCGCACAAAAAGAAGAGCTCGAGCAAAAAGCGGCAGAACGCCTCTTTTCTCTACTGCCTGAAGATGAGTCCGAGGCGCTGAAAAGTCTGTGGAAAGAGTTCGAAGCCGGCGAAACGCCCACAGCGCGATTCGTCCGCGGCTTGGACCGCCTGTTGCCCCTTTTACACAACTATTATACTCAAGGCCGAACTTGGCGGGAACACAACATTCGATTGCCGCAAGTTTTAAAAATGAACGCGCGAATCGAGGAAGCCTCGCCGGATCTGTGGCGCTTTGCCCAAGCTCTCATCCAAGATGCGGCGGCCAAAGGTTACCTGGCGATCTGATCGGTCTGCTGTAATGAAAGTCCTGCTAATTCAACCGCCGATCGAGGACTTTTATACAACGCCCATTCGGCTCTATCCCTTGGGCCTTCTCTATGCTGCCGCAACCCTGCGTAGACTGGGTTGTTCCGTCGAGCTGCTCGATGCGCTCTCTCCCCTCAAGCGCCGACAGTTGCCCATACCGCCGATAATGGGCTACCTCCAGCCCTTTCTGGAGGAAAACCCATTGTTGTTCAAGGGCTACTATCGCTTCGGCCTCAGCGATGAAGAAATCGAAGAGCGTGTGCGCCGCTCGCAGCCCGATCTGATCGGGATATCGACCCAGTTTACGGCCTACTTTTCCACTGCAGAGCGTTTGATTCGTCGACTTTTGCGCTTGAATCTGCCGATCGTACTCGGCGGCCACCACGCTACGGTCTTTCAGTCGGAAATTCACCGACGGCTGCCGGAGCTCGAGGCGGTGTTGTCAGGACCTGCAGAAACCGCGCTTCCCGCTTTCTTCAGCCGGCGCTTCGGCGGCTCCGAGGATGGCGTGGATTGGAAGAGTTTGACTCCTGCCCATGACCTGGCGCCGGCGGCAGATTATCGCATCGGCAAAAAGCCTTATATCTCGCTGACCGCATCGCGCGGCTGCCCGTTCGCCTGCGAGTTCTGCAGTGTCCAGGCCATGTTCGGCCGCCGGTTCGACAAACGGCCGGTCGAGGATGTGGTATTGGAAATGACGGATGCCGTGCAGAGCAAAGGCGTGCAGATCATTAATTTCGAAGACGACAACCTCTCGGTCGAACGCGCATGGTTCGCCGAGCTGCTGCAAAGGATCATCGCCGAGCCCGCTCTCAGGCATGTAGAATTGACTGCCATGAACGGGCTGTGTTACCCGACGTTGAATAACGAGCTGCTCCGGCTGATGTACCTCGCCGGTTTTCGTCGCCTTAATCTCTCCTTTGTTACTCGAGATCCTCTTTTACGGCAGCGCCTCAGCCGTCCCATGCAGAAAGACGACCTGCGCGGCATCGTCGAAATGGCGAAAAAGTTGGGATTTATGGTGACGGTTTATGTGATCATCGGCTTACCGGACCAGACGTTTACAGAGATTAAGCAGACAATTGACGATCTATTGGAAATGGGCGTTTTGGTAGGACCCTCGGTCTTTTACATCCCCCCCGGCAGCTCTCTCTACAACAACCTTGAAATTCCCCAAGAAATAATGAATGAGTGGGATCTCTATCGCTCATCCGCCTTTGCGGTGGAGACGAATCATCTCAGCCGTCGGCAGTTGGTCGAACTCTTTACCTATGTGAGAGCAGAGAACCTGCGGCGCCGGCAATGCGGTACCGCTGCAGCCTAACCTTGTTGCCTGATGCATCACATCGCGCTTCGGCTTAGGCGAGGACGATGGTCTGATCACGATTGGGTCCCACTGATACCAACGACAGCGGCGTAGCGGTTAATTCGGAGATACGGTCAAGGTACTTGCGCGCATTGGCCGGCAGGTCGTTCCAGCTCCTGCAGTTGGAGGTGGGCCTCTGCCAGCCGGCATGGGATTCGAGAATCGGCACCGCCTCGGTCTGCGCCGTCAGACCGGCAGGATAATGTTGCAGCACGGTATCGCGAAACCGGTATCCGGTGCAGATTTTGATTTCCGGCAGAGTGTCGAGGACGTCCAACTTGGTGATGGCCAGCGAGGTCAGCCCATTGACGCGCACCGCGTGATTGACGACTACGGCATCGAACCAGCCGCAGCGACGCGGCCTTCCGGTCGTGGCGCCGAATTCACCGCCGATCTGCCGGATCTGCTCGGAAAAGTCGGCGTCGAATTCGGTCGGAAAAGGTCCCATGCCGACGCGGGTCGTGTAGGCCTTGGCCACCCCGATTACGCGATCGATCTTTTGCGGACCAATCCCCAAGCCGACACAGGCGCCTCCGACCGTCGGGTTCGATGAAGTGACGTAGGGATAGGTCCCGAAATCGACATCGAGCATGGTCCCCTGCGCTCCTTCCAGTAGCACGCGCTTGCCATGGTCCAGGGCATCGTTCAAATAGACTGAAGTGTCGACGACGGCCGCCTTGAGTTTTTCGGCATACTCTGAACATTCATCCACCGCAGCCTGCACGTCGATCGGCGGGCGTCCGTACAGCGTCCGCAGCAGGCGATTGTATTCATCCGCCGTCGCTTCGATGTTGCGCTGGAGCACGTCCGGCTCCAAAAGTTCGCAGACGCGGATACCGCGCCGGCCCACTTTATCGACATAGGCAGGACCAATGCCGCGGCCGGTAGTGCCGATCTTTTGCCGCAGCGAGCCGCTTTCGAGCGCTTCATCCAGCGCCCGATGGTAGGGGAAAATGAGATGCGCCCGATCGCTGATCAAAAGGCGGCCGCGAACGTCAATGCCGCGCCTTTCGACCATTTCGATCTCTTCCCACAGCACCTTGAGATTGATCACCACGCCGTTGCCGATGACGCAGACCGTATGCGGTCGCAGAATTCCGGAAGGAATCTGATGCAGGACCAGCTCTTCGCCGTTGACGACAACGGTGTGTCCGGCATTAGGTCCGCCCTGATAGCGCGCGACGATATCGACGGTTTCGCTCAACAGATCGACGATTTTACCTTTGCCCTCGTCGCCCCATTGAGCGCCGATTACTGCGAAAGCAGGCATTCTCTCCTCAACAGAAAAAAGCCCCGTGTCGAAAAAGACGCGGAGCTGATGGTTCAAAAGTAAGCAACGGATTAAAAAGCGGCAAGAGCGTCCTGCCGATTGTCGTAAAGCGAAAATTTATTGATAAGCTTGGTGATGGTCAGCAGATGACGAATCTTTTCCGAAGCGCCGCAAAGCTTGAGTTTGCCGCCGGATTGATGAACGACGCCGAAAGCGTTGATCAATAGTCCCAATCCCGTGCTGTTCATCCACTCGACACCGGAAAGGTCGATCAAAAAATTCCTGCGGCCCGTATCAATGAGTGCGTGCAGGCGTTCTTTTAACTGCGTAGCATCGGGCCCGCCGATGATTTTACCGGCCAATTGAAAGACGATGACGCCGTTTTCTTCCCGCTCCTCAATGTTCATCGCTGCCCCTCCTCAAGACACCGGCATTTAGGCTTTACGAAGGATGGCGCTTTTGCCTTTAGTGGCTTCGGTTTTGGCTTCCCATTCATAAACCAGCGGGCTGGCGATAAAAATTGACGAATAGGTACCGATGAGGATGCCGACCAAAAGCGCAAAGGCAAAATCGTGAATCACCTCGCCGCCGAACAGCCAAAGCGCAATTACCACCAACAGAGTCGTCAATGAAGTGTTGATGGTACGGTTCAGTGTTTGGTTGATGCTGACGTTGATAATGTTATACAAATTCTCTCGGCGCAGCACCTTAAGATTTTCACGGATCCGGTCGAACACAACGATGGTATCGTTCAGTGAATAACCGACGATGGTTAGAAAGGCGGCGATCACGACCAGGGTGATTTCCAGATTGAGCACCGAGAAAAAACCCAAAGTGATGATCACATCATGAAACAAAGCCAGCACCGCGCCGACGGCAAATTTAAACTCGAAGCGCCAGCTGATGTAGACCAGAATGCCGAACAGGGCGATGAGGATCGCCATCACGGCTGCGCGTCGCAGCTCGCCGCCGATTTTCGGCCCGATTTCCTGCACCATGAGGACCTCGTAAGGGTTATCGGGGAAAGAAGAGCGCAGCTGCTGTTCTACTACCTGGCCGATCTGGGTTCCTTCTGCGGACTTTTCGACACGAATAATGAATTGATTCTCGTCGGCAGCGCCGATGTGTTTGATCTCCGCCGTTCCGTAACCGGCTTGGCTCAATGAGCTGCGGATTTCACCGGCGCTGATCGGCTTTTCGAACCGCAGTTCCAAGGACGTGCCGCCGGTAAAGTCGATGCCGTATTTCGGGCCGCCGTGTAAAAGCAATGACACCAGCGAAATAAGAATCAAGGTGCCGGAGAATAAATACCCCGCCCTGCGCAGCTTTAGAAAATCGACATGCGTTTCTTTGAAAAACTGCATCATAGATCATTTCCTCTGCAAGGGGTAACTGTTCTTTTTATATGCTGAGTTTCTTGATGGCATAGCGTGAAGTGACGAAATCATAAATCAGTCGCGTAACAAAGATGGCCGTAAACATGCTGACGATGATACCGATGGACAGCGTCAAGGCGAATCCTTTGACTGGGCCGGTACCAAAGCTGTAGAGCACGACGGCGGAGATGAGCGTCGTTATATTGGCGTCGAGAATAGTGACCAGAGCGCGACCGTAACCGGCGTCGATGGCGGCGCGAATCGTCTTGCCGGTGCGCAGCTCTTCACGAATGCGCTCAAAGATCAGCACGTTTGCGTCGACCGCCATACCGAGCGTCAGGATAATGCCGGCGATGCCGGGCATCGTTAGAGTGGCGTGAAAAGCCGCCATTACGGCTAAAATAAACACTAAATTCAACAGCAGAGCAAAATCCGCCACCACGCCTGAAAGGCGATAGTAGAAAATCATATACAGCACGACCAGGATAAATCCGACGATGGCGGAAAACTGGCCTTTTTGAATCGAATCCTGGCCGAGAGAGGGACCGACGGTGTTTTCGGTAATGGGATAAAGCGGCGCAGGCAGGGCGCCGGCGCGCAGAATGAGCGCCAGGTCTTTGGCCTCTTCCATGGTAAAGGAACCCTCGATCATGGCGCTGCCGGTTGTGATCTTGGTTTGAATAACGGGCGCCGAAGCGACTTTGCCGTCCAGCACGATCGCCAGCTCACGCCCGACGTTCATGCCGGTAACCTTGCTGAAAATCTTGGCGCCTTCGCTGTTCAGCTCCATGCTCACATAAGGCGCCCCGGCGTTCAAAGAAGTACTGCCGGTAGAGACCTGCACGCCGGCATCGGAAAGCATCTCGCCGAGCAGCTCCGGCTCCTTCTTGACCAAATAGAGCCGCTGGTACTGCTCTTCACCCAAAGTCATCGGCGCATTGCCGAACAGAAACTCGGCGTCCGGTGGAATCACCTCTTTGACTTCCGGCAGCTGGAGTATGCGCTGCACGGCATAAACGTTCTTTATCGGCACGGCGATAAAGTTGCGCCCCTGAAGTTGACGCAGGAGCGAGCTGAAGGGTCGATCGCTGAAGGTATTTTCGTCGACGACGACCTTTTCGTCTTCTGAAGGCGTTTCTGCGCTTTTTTCACCAAAGAGATAGCTGAGCGAAACTTCGGTCTCTTTCGCCTTGGGGCCCTCGGGCGTAGCGCTTTTGGCCTTGGTCGTGTCCTCCTGGGCTGCTGCTGCTCCTTTTTGTTTGATGCGCATGACGCGGTCGATATCGTCCAAAACCGACCATACCATTTCCGCGGGCTGCACGAGTTTAAATTCCAGGAGCGCCGTAGAGCTGATGATGTTACGGGCGCGCTGGATGCTCTGAATTCCCGCCAGCTCGATGATGATGCGGTTATTGCCCTGCTTGGTGATCATCGGTTCGGAGACGCCGAACTGGTCGATGCGGTTACGCAGCACCTCCAAAGTACGATCGACGGCATCTTCCGCCTCTTTTTTCAACTCGGCAATCACCTTGTCGTTTGTCTCGCCTTTACGACCAAAATAGCGGTTGAGCTCGATGTCGCGTTTCTTAAAGTTGTCTTCGAGAACGGCAAAAAAGTCCGCTCCGCGCTCTTCGACGGCTTTTTTCGTCTCTTCGATAATTTCATTCAGCCGATCATCAGGATTTTTGGCCAAGTTGCGCAAAAGCTGCGGAAGGTCGGCCTCGTAGACCATATAGACACCGCCCTGAAGATCCAAGCCCCGTTTAATGGCCCGACGCTCAATGCTGTTGAGCTTTTTGCTTAAATCCGTGAGCCGGCGTCCCAATTCGACGGCCTGATCGACTGAAGCGGCGGGAGCCTGCTTGCGAAGACGCGCCTCTAAATCACCGGCCACCAGCCCTTCTTCGATCTGGGCTTTCGTCAAGCCTGAGACCTCGGCAAGCTGCTTGATGAGCGACGTCTCCTTTTCCTGCAGTCCGGTGAACTGAAAGGTAGGATAGAGCGAAATCCCCGCCAGAATCAGAAGCACTATGACGAAAATGATTTTGGTATATAAACCCTTCTGCATAAGACCCTTTCCTCCGAAAGAGAATTGGACAGCTATAACTTTACAATATAGTCTATTTGTAGAAAAATGTCAATTTAAAATTCGGTACGCATAAATGTAAACAAGTGAAAACTATAGAGCTTAAAAATCGCTTTTACAATTGCCGAAAATTACGTAGAATTGAACCTATGAAAAAAGAACCGCCTTTGACGCAATCTTTTGACCGAAAAAAGCCGACGCTCTTTCACGCTTTGGCGCCCGTTTTTTTAATGATTGTTTTTCTCGGCGCAGCCGTTCTCAAATATCATTCTGCACCGCACATCCCCCTCATCTTCGGCAGTCTTTTTGCGTCCTTGAGCGGCCTAAGTTTGGGCTACCGCTGGTCCGAAATCGAAGAAGGCATTGTACACGGCGTGGCGGTAGCGCTGCAGCCGTGCCTGATCCTGATGGTTATCGGCGTGCTCATCGGCAGCTGGATTGTCGGCGGAATCGTGCCGACGATGATCTATTACGGCCTTAAGCTCTTATCGCCTGCCGTTTTTTTGCCCACTGTTTTTATCATTTGCTCCTTGGTTTCTTTGGCCACCGGCAGCTCCTGGTCGACGGCCGGTACGGTCGGCATTGCCTTGATCGGCGTGGGACACGGTCTCGGTGTGCCGCTGCCCATGACCGCCGGGGCAATCGTCTCCGGCGCCTATTTCGGCGACAAAATGTCTCCGCTTTCCGACACGACCAACCTGGCGCCGGCCGTAGCCGGAACCGACCTCTTTACCCACATCCGACACATGGTCTATACGACCGGCGTCTCGACGATTTTAGCGCTCATTCTGTATACCGGTATCAGCCTTTTTTCGACGCGCGGCGCTATCGACTCTCAAAACGTTGCGCTTATCTTGAATACGCTGCAGAACAACTTTGTCATTTCGCCGCTCTTTCTTATTCCTGCGCTGTTGGTGATCGCCATGGTCATTTTTCGCGTTCCGGCGTTGCCGTCGTTGGTAGGCGGCGCTCTTCTCGGGATGATCAGCGCGCTGGTCTTTCAAAAAGCTTCACCGGGGGCTGTACTGGAGGCGGCGCAAGGCGGCTTCAGCATGCACAGCGGCGTACCGGCAGTGGATGAACTATTGAGTCGCGGCGGGCTGGAAAGCATGCTGCCGACAGTGGCACTGATTTTATGCGCGCTGTCCTTCGGCGGGATTCTCGAACGCACCGGCCTGCTGCAGGTCATCGCCGAAGCGATCCTCAAGACTGCCAAGAGCGTCGGAGCCCTGGTCACCGCCACGGTTCTGTCGACGATCGTCATGAACATCATCGCGCCGGATCAGTATTTGTCGATTGTAGTACCGGGAAGAATGTATCGCAAAGCCTATGAGGAAAAAGGGCTTGCCCTGCAAAATCTATCCCGTGCGCTGGAGGACGGCGGCACGCTCAGCTCGCCGCTAATCCCCTGGAATACGTGCGGAGCCTATATGGCGGCCACGCTCGGGGTTCACCCTTTTCTTTATTTGCCGTTCGCGTTCTTGAATCTCATCAATCCTTTGGTCTCTATTATCTACGGCTTTACCGGCATCACGATGGTTAAAGCCGCACCCTCTTCTCAGAAATAGCCCAAGCAGCGCAATAGGTAGACGCCTGCGGAAATCGTTCCAACAGACACCAAAGTCGTAACGAGCACAATGTCCCCGGCCAGGCGGCCGTTGCTGCCCATGGCCTCGGCCATGACGTAGCTGGCAATGGCCGTCGGTGCGGCAAAGAAAAAGAAAAGAATTCCTAATTCTTCGCCGCGAAAACCGAGAAGCACGGCGGCGGCGGTGCACACAAGCGGCATCAGCACCGTCTTGATCGCCGCGGCGGTAAAGGTCAACAAGCGGCTCCCCTGGATTCGGCGCAAATTCAGAGAGCTGCCGATACCGATGAGCGCCAGCGGCAGGGTGAGGGCCGCCAGATACTCGATCGAACGCTGCAAAAAATGCGGCAGCCGCAATTCAAAGATTGACAACGGCATGGCAGCCGCCAGCGCCAGAATGAGCGGATTGGTGAGGATCGTTTTGATCGTCGTGCCTACCGTGACGGCCTGTTCCCGATGCATCGTCGCCGTTAGGGCAATGATTGAATAAACATTGTAAAGCGGCATTATAACGGCCAGCACCAAAGCTGCGCGGCCCAAAGCCGCCTCGCCGAAGGCGTTTTGAATAAAGGCAAATCCTAGAATGGCGAAATTGCCGCGAACCGCCCCCTGAATAAACGCCCCCTGATCTCGACCGTCCTTTGACAACAAGCCGGCAAGCGGCCATACAAGCAAAAACATCAGTGTGACTGTGGCCGTGATAAAGAGCACAAGACGCAGGCTAAAGATTTCGGAGAAGGAAAAAGCCGTCAGATCGCGGAAAACCATAGCGGGCATGGCGGCATTAAAGACCACGCGCGAGGTCAAGGCGTTGAAATTTTCAGTAACGACGCCCTG
>JAPDPN010000025.1:0-29063 GCA_034506455.1 Candidatus Zhuqueibacterota bacterium
TCCGCATACCAATCCTGTTTGCAGTTAAAGGCGTCCTTAAAGCCGAATTCGCCCCAAAGGCGTTTGCCGTGGCGGTAATAAAAGGCCTTCAGCGCGGCCATGGATTCTTCGGGCGTGTAGGGCATGGCGCTGAGTGCCGCGGTCGGCGTGATCGTGCCGTTGTCGTTATTGGGCTCGTGCGCCGAGTAGCCCCACGGATTGTCCGAGGCGGTCAATCCCCATACGCCGTCGCCGTAGCAGGGAAATTTTTTCGGATTGGCCTGACAATAGGCATAATGGATCAGGCTGATGGCGCGGTTGTTGTCGAAATAATTGCAGAATCGGTCGGTCATGGCATGGGGATCGACGCCCAAGAAAGTATAATGCGTAAAGAAAAGCGGTCCGCCCACCGGCGGCCCGACCGGCTGGGTGATGCCGTAGTAGGATCTGCCGTTGACATAGCCGGCGCCTGCCCAGCCGCTGTAGTAAAGCGATTTGGGTATGGGATGGGTCGGCGAGGCGATCGCCAAAATGTAAACGATCATGCACTCGTTAAAGCCGCGGATCGGCATGTTCATCTGCCACCCGTAGTTGGGCGACCAGTGCCAGTACAACACCGGCTCTTTGGTTTCCTTGCGGAACCAGTCCCACTCTACCTCGCGCCATAACCGCGTGCAGATGTCGCGGATTTCCGTCTCAACCGCCTCGTTGCCGCCAAAGTACTGGCGAACCGTCAGAAGCCCCTGAACGAGATAGGCGGTTTCCACAAGGTCGGCGCCGTCGTCGTATTTGCTGAAGGGGATGATCCTGCCGGTTGTGCCGTTGATCCAATGCGACCAGGCGCCGTGATGACGCTCGGCTTTATCCGCCAAAAAGCGCACCAGCTTGAGGACGTGCGCTGCGGCCGCTTTGCGGGTAATAAAGCCGCGTTCTACGGCTACCGGCACATTCATCAGTCCAAAGCCGGTGCCGCCGCTGGTGCAGACGTCGCCCGAACCCTTGCGTTCGCGGGCCATGCCGCTCACCGGATGAGCGTAATCGTAAAAATAACGAAATGCCGCCTCCTGCACCGAGGTCAGCAGCTCTTCGTCGGTCATAGGACGCGACGTCGCCGATACCGTGTCGGAGGGTGCGGATTCGACTCCGTCATAATTGACCGCCGTGACATAGTAATAGCGCGTCTCGCCGTTGGCGCCAAAGAAATCGCTGAACCAGACCGGCTCATGAGCGACGGCGTTCAGCCGGCGGAACGGGCTTGTCGGCGATGAGGCGCTATACACCGCGTATCCGACCAAATGCGGCGAGGACACCGGCTGCCAGCGCAGATCGATGCGCGAATCATAGCCGAAAGCCTCCAGGCCGATGGGCTTGTCGGGCGCCTCTGCAGCTCCTTGCCCCCTGATCAAGCGGATCTCATCGAGAAAAAGCGTATGTTCGACATCATCAGCGGCCTTTTGATAGTGAAAAAAAGTTTTGATTTTGGTGAAATCGACCGAAACGCTGCCTTCGCGAAAAGCGGCCAGCGGCACCGCCGCCCGTTGCCAGGTCGTAAGGTCGCCGTCGATGTCGCCGACAAAATCGCCAAGCGCCCGACGGCGGCTCTTTTGGTTGTTGACGTCCTCGAGTGCGAGGTCGGGTAACGCCTCCTTGCTCACGGCCTCCGGCGCGTTGATCCAATAGACCAAGCTGTCGTAAAGCGTCGTGTCCATGGGCCGCCAGCCGGTCGCCGCAATGGCCATGCCCCAATCACCGCCAGCTTTCGAACGCCAACGCAGCCGCAGGCTGTGTACGCCCTGATAGACCACACCAGTCTCGACCGGAAACTTGTCATTGTTGCCGGCCCGCTCCAGGGTGCTTGGGGCTCTGCGATAACCCCATGAAGCATCCACATATTTATCGCCGTCGGGACTGTCGGAAAAAATGACGATCGTCGATTGCGCCGCCGCAGCAGCGGTCAGCAGAAGCAAAGACAAGAGTATTTTCGACATGGCCTCAATCCTCTATTTGAGCCAATCGGTGAATGGCGCGAACGACCTGCAGCGGATCATGATGCGCCTTTACCCATTCCTTTCCCCGTTTACCGATTTCCCGTCGCAATTGCGGCTGCGCAACAAGACGAGCCAGCTCCTGGCGCAGGTTGCGGGCCTGTACCTCGATAAAGGGATGATCGGGAAAGCGTTCGACAAACCCCGGCGCCAGACAGGAACAGGCCGGTATCTCCATGGCCAGCGCCTCCAGCGAATTGATGCCGTAGCCGAGATCGCCGATCTGATCGACAAAAATATCGCAGGTCTGCTTGAGCGCCAAAGCCTGCGCGTAAGGCAGGCCTTCGATCAGCACAGTTTCGGTTCCGAGCTCGGCTTCCAATTGATAAAGTATGGGGATGATAACATCGCTGCCTTTGGCGGCGCGATTGGTCGGCGCGTGGCCGATGCGCACCGGTCTGTCGTTATCGTGGTGAGAATGCGGCTGAAATCGGTCAGCATCGAAGGGAAATCCGACGTAATGAATCTGCGGATGCAGAGCGAGGTGATCGAACTCGACGGTTACATTGACGTCGCTGATTGCGTCAATGGCCGGAATGACGCCGCGGGTGCGCAGATCGCTGCCGGTGTAGCAGCAGATCACTTTTTTGCCGCGCCGCTTCATTTCGGTGATGAACGAGGCGTTACGGTAAAGATCGAGTCCGCCGTCCAGCTGATAAACATCAAAGCGATCGAGGCCGAAGCGGCGAACCGCGCGCTCGATCTTGGGCCGCCAGATGAAATCCCGCCAATCGACCAGCAGCTTTTCGGCCAAGGTGTGCGGCCGCCACATGATGGGAATGCTTTCCGGTTTGGGTCTGACATTGACCACCCGCAGCTTTTGCGGATTGGAAACCAGGCGCTTCACCCAGCGCACGGCCGACAGATCGATAAACGGCAGATCCAGGCAGATGTCCTGAAAATAGTTGCGCGGATCGCGGAACAGGGTGATCAGGCGGCTGTCGTAGCCGAGTCGGCGCTCGGCCAAGACCAACTGACCCGGAACGCCGGAGGTGTTGGCCGGCGCAATATGGAGAATGCTGACTTGCACTGCAGGGCTTTCGAAAAAATTACGGCATTTTCTCGAATATCGCGAAAAAGCAGAAGGAATGCAAGTTAAAACCCCCTAACCGGCATTTATTCGGTTTGCGAGCGAATCTCTACGCGGCGAATTTTGCCGCTGATGGTTTTCGGCAGCGAAGGTACAAATTCGACCAGTTGGGGATATTTATAGGGCGCGGTGGTTTTCTTGACATGTTCCTGCAGCTCGCGCGCCAATTCGTCGCTCGGTTCCCAACCGCGGGCCAAGACAACAGAAGCTTTGACGATCTGCCCTCGTTCCGGATCCGGCACACCGGTTACGGCGCATTCCAACACCGCAGGGTGTTCCAGCAGGGCGCTTTCCACCTCAAACGGACCGATCCGGTAACCTGAACTCTTGATTACGTCGTCGACGCGGCCGACGTACCAATAATAGCCGTCTTCATCCCGCCAGGCGACATCGCCGGTGTAATAAACGCCGTCATGCCAGACGCTTTTCGTCAACGCTTCATCGCGGTAATAGCCGCCGAACATACCGAACGGTTTACGCTTTTCCGTACGTACGACGATCTGCCCCTCGTCGCCGACTGCGCAGGGTCGCCCTTCGTCATCCACCAGTTCAATGTCATAGCCCGGCGCCGGTTTGCCCATAGAGCCCGGTTTGACCTCCATCCAGGGAAAATTGCCGATAGTCAGCGTCAGCTCCGTCTGGCCATAGCCCTCCATCAGCCGCACGCCCGTCGCCTGCAGCCATTGATGATAGACCTCGGGGTTGAGCGGCTCTCCGGCCACCGTGCACCAGCGCAAAGCGCTAAAGTCATACTTTGATAGATCTTCCTTGATGAAGAATCGATAAACCGTCGGCGGCGCGCAAAAGGTCGTCACGCGGTAGCGCGTAATCACTTCCAGCAGTCGGGAAGGCACAAATTTATCCATATCATAGACAAACACGGCCGAACCTGCCAGCCACTGGCCGTAAATCTTGCCCCAAACCGCCTTCGCCCAGCCGGTATCGGAGACCGTCAGATGCAGTCCGTCCGGCGTGACATTCTGCCAGTATTTGGCGGTGACAATGTGCCCCAAAGGATAAAGAAAATTGTGCTGCACCATCTTGGGCATGCCCGTGGTGCCGCTGGTAAAATAGAGCAGCATCATATCTTCAGCCTGCGGCGCAGCTTTGCCGGCGGGGCGCTCGAAAACCGTGCTTTCCCGCAAAAGCGCCTGTTGGTAGGCAATCCATCCCGGTCGTTCGCCCTGAATAATGACCTTCAGCTTCAGCGAGGGCGATTCCGCCTCTGCCGCCTCGACGTTGGCGCAAACGGAATCGTCGGCTACTGCGACGATCATTTTGATGTCGGCAGCATTGTTGCGGTATACAATGTCCTTTTTGGTGAGCAGATGAGTGGCCGGAATGGCCACGGCGCCGAGTTTATGCAGCGCGAGCATGAAAAACCAAAATTCATACCGCCGCTTGAGGATGAGCATCACTTTGTCGCCTTTGACGATGCCTTGGCGACGCAGAAAATTGGCGGTTTGATTGGTCCGCGCCTGAAGCTCGGCAAAAGTAAAGACCGCTTCATCGCCGGCATCGTTGCACCAAACGATGGCCGTTTTGTTCGGCTCAAGGCGCGCATACTCATCGACGACATCGTAGGCGAAATTAAAGTCCGAGGGCCTATGAATGACAAAATGGGCATAAAAATCTTCATAAGAATCAAAGCGACTGCACGAAACGAACTTTTCGAACATGAACGGTCTCCAGGTTTACATCACCACAACGAGGCATCGAACAGATCTGCCGTCCAGAGCCTTGAGAGCGTGTTTGTAAGTCGAATCGAAGAAAATGGAATCCCCAGGGTCTAATGTCACGGTATGGCCGTCGATGTCGAGCAGAAGGCGCCCTTCCAAGACATAATGAAATTCCTGCCCGGGATGCTGGTTGTAGTGCAGCGGCTCATTTTCGTTCGGCTCTACGGTAACTAAAAACGGCTCGGCTTTTTTATGCGCAAAATTATAGCCCAAACTCTGATGATGATAATAAGGGCTGCGTTCTACCGGCAATCCTTGGCCGGCGCGCACGACGGAATAAATGTGCAGATGCGGCTCCCGCCCGGTCAGCAGCGAGGTCATCTCGACGTTAAATTTCTTGCAGACTTGGATCAAAAAGCTGACCGGCATGTCGATTTCGCCCGATTCATAAGCGGAATAGGTGTCGACGTCCAGGTTGAACTCTGCCGCAAGCGTTGCCTTGGACAGGCCGGCAATCTCGCGCAGACTACGAATGCGCGCGGCAATTTGTCGGATGGTTTCGGACATGGGTATACCTTTTTGCTTTGCAAATTTTTCCGGCGGATATACAAAAAAACCCCGAACGGGGTAACGGCAGTGGGCCCGGTAGGATTCGAACCTACAGCCAACGGATTATGAGTCCGCTGCTCTGACCGTTGAGCTACGGGCCCTCAGGGCAGACAAATTTTACGAAATTCATCGCTTAAACTCAAGCGATTTTTAGAGACCGGACGGATAGTTTTCGGCGGTGACTACCGACTCATTTGTACAGCATCATCTTTTTTACCGCCGACTTTTTATCGGTTAAAAGTCGGCAGAAATAGAGCCCGCTCGGAAGATCGCCGGCGTAAAAAATAAAACGATGCTCGCCTTCTCCTAAAATGCCGCTAAAGAGAGTCGTTACTTCTTTGCCGAGCAAATCATAGACTTTTATCTCGATCGGTCCGCTATGAACCGATCTGAAAATGATCTGTGCCGATTCATTGAACGGATTCGGAAAAACACGCAGCAGATCATAGTGCAGCGGTTGTTCGGTCGAGCGGACCGCATCTTTCAGTCGACGATTAACCAACACCGTGCCGCCGTCTCCGACGATCATGCCGCTCCCATCAGGATGAACGCGAATCGACGTAAACCGTCTTCGAGTCGGGGAGGGTATGGGAATCCAATCCTGACCCGAGTTTTCAGTCTTTAAGATTAGGCCGTTGTTTCCTACCGCCCAGCCGACGCGCGGAGAGATAAAATCGATTGACCGAAGCTCTTCGAAAACTCCGGCATCGATTTTTTCCCACTTTGTCCCCTGATTTGTGGTTTTGAAAATCGCACCGCCGCTGCCGACGGCATAGCCGGTGGAGAGATCGACGAATTTCATGGCCGAAAGCGAGTCCGCCGTTACGCCGATTCTTGTCCATGAGTCCCCGCCGTCGGTTGAGCGGATAAATCGCCCCCCTTCCCCGCAGGCCAGGATATGATTTTCGTCGAACAAATGCACGTCAAACAGTTTGATGCGTGTCTTTGTGTCGATTCTGCGCCAAGTACGGCCGCCGTCAGCGGTTTTGAACAGCGCGCCGCCGTCACCGACGATACAGCCGATGCGGCGATAATGGAAACGGATGGAACGAAGCCGCGTCAGGGTCCCTTCCACCGGCTGCGGTTGCCAAGTCTCTCCGCCGTCCGTTGTGTAGAAAAAATCGCCGTGCAGTTCAGGAAAGTTGTTTCGATAGACCACGCCTCCGCCGACCACCCAGCCTGTATCCGCTGAAGCGAACCAGACCGAAGAGAGCTGATGGGCGGTACTCAAGTTAACGGTCATCCACGTCCTGCCGCCGTTGCTTGTACGGCTGATCGTTTGCCCACCAACCAGCCAACCGTGATGTTCATCAAGAAAGAAAGAGGCGCGCAAGGATTCGGCTATCGAAGAGCTGAGCGTTTCCGGAGCAGCTGCGCCGCTTGCCCAGCGCAGAACCAGCCCGCCCCTGCCGACCATCCACAGGCCCTCCCTCGATCCTCTAACCGCATAAATCGACGGCGCCCAGTCAACGGCAGCCCTTTGCCATTCGACGGCGTCGCGGCTGAAATAGAGTTCCGCAGAGGGAGCAGCTTCGCCTTTTGTCCCGCTGCCCCCGTACAGAACGAAAAGCGAATCGCCCGAGACGGCTGCGCATTGCCAGTTCAACGCTTTTTCGCCTGCAGTAGCTCTTTGCCATGTTTCGCCGCCGTCGAGTGAAAAGAATAGAATGCCGTTGTCACCTGCGGCGACGGCTTTACCCATGGCGTAAGCAACGCACCGCAGATTTTCAGCGGTCGGCATATCGACCGACTTCCAACTTTGACCCGCATCGCTGCTGAGCAAAACCGTACCGCCGCTGCCGACAGCCAGCAGGCGATCGCCCTCCATCCGGCAAACGGCCTGCAGCGAACGCAACACGCCGCTTGCAGCAAGGCGCCAATGTCTGCCGCCGTCCTTGGTGACGATAATCTTGCCCCATCGGCCGACGGCACAGCCGCGCAAAGAATCGAGAAAGACGACATCATATAAATGGGTCTGTAGAGGTGAGCGTTGCCGATCGAAAGAGACGCCGCCATTACGGGAGCAGAAAACAGCGCCGTCTTCGCCCACAGCCCAGCCTCTCTGTTCATCGACCAATTCGACGTCGTACAAAGTCCCCTCATAATTGTCGATTCCATGCTTTACCTGCCACGAAGCGCCGCCGTCATAGCTGAACAGAACCGTTCCCAACTCGCCGACGGCAACGACCCGCCTGGCGACCGCACAGATGCCGTACAAATTGTTTCCCTGCGGTAAGGGATTCAGCCACTGCCATTGCTCCTGCGCCAATCCTGCATAAACGATGAACAAGCTTATGATTGCCGATTTTGACAAGCTCATCTCAACAAAACTATTTTTACGGTTTGAATTTCCTTACCTTCCGCGCGCACGAAATACATGCCGGAGGGCGCGGGTTCCCCTTTGTCTGTCACACCGTCCCAGGAGAGCAGCTCTTTTCCAGCCTGCATCATCCCTCGGTGTAGAGTTGCAACAACGCGTCCACGCGCATCATAAATGCAGACGTTTATCCACTGGGGTTCATTTAAAAACAACGGAATGACGGTGCAACTGTAAAAAGGGTTGGGATAATTTGCGCCTAAGTAAATAGAGTTTACCCTTTCTCCTCTTTCTCTGACGGCGGCAGGGTCAAATTTTAAGTGATCGTCCATCCATTCGACACGGTCTTGGAGCCAGTTTTTCAGGTACTTTACTTCATCATCAAAGCTCGCGCCGATGTAGGCGTTCGGCCAGACATAGGTTCCCAGAATCGGCCAGCAGAGAAAGTTGCGTTGCTGGGCTTCATCCAGATCCTCCGCGGTACGATCGATGAAACTGAGGAGCCGATCGATGTCCAGCGGGCCGCGCCGCAATTCCCACCAGCGCTGCCAGAGCTTGTTTTGAAATCGGGCGCTGGTCCAAATTCTTCCCCACCAGGCCGGGATCATGTAGGCATCTCCGCCTTTGTTAAACCGTTCGTTATAGAGAAAATACTCGATTTGCCAGCCTTGAGGAAAACCGGCATCATAATAATCGGCATTGCCGAAAGCCAGATTGAAATCCCACACCGGCCCCAAATGCAGGCGCGGATCACGGTCGTCGCGATCTTTGTACATAAACGCGCTCAGCCGATAGCCGTCGACGTTTTTGCTGATTTCATTCACGATGACATAGTCGATGACGCTGCCCATGTCGAGCGCCGTCCACATGCCGTTCGCCGGATCATCGTAAAAGGGAGAAGACATCATGTTTTCGAAATCGGTTATGAACTTTTGAATGTAGGCAGCCTGCCGCGGCAGGATTTCATCCGGTTTGGGGTAATGAAATTGGTAGACCGGCAACGGACTGGTGCCGCCGGGAAAAAACAACGGCATCGTCGACTGCCAGCCGCCCAAATTTTCTCCTGCCGGTTTATCGACTTTGATGATGTAGCCGCCGGTAATATTCGGCGGTGCGAGGTCTGTCGAATCCAATTTTGCAATATCGACGCGGTTCTTGTCGCGCTTGATCTTTTCGAGCAGCACATAAACGCCCCAATAGCGGCCGTTCAGGACGAGCTCGCAATAGCGGCTGCGCGAGGCATACCGGCCTAGATCTCCGGCAATTTGATAAGCAAGGACATTCCGCATCAGCGATTTATCGCTGTAAGGGCCGTAGAGCACCCAATCGTTCTCCGGCGGCAATCCCAAAAGCGGCACATTGAGATTGGCGCCGCTCGAATCGCGCGTTTCCACGGCAAACTGTTTTTTGGGAAAACTTTGCGTCGAACTGCCGCGCAGCTCGATGCCGACGCGGCCGCGAAATGCGTAGACGGTATCCGTGACGCTGTTTCTTTTTCCCGGACCACGGTCGATGACCCGCATTTCCGCATCGATCTTGCGCTCATCAATGATCGGCCTGCCGCCGGTATCGATCAGAACAATCGGCAGGTTGGAGGAGGTAAACTCAACCCGCTTTTGCGCAAGACAAGGCAAAGCGATGAACAGAAGAATCGCGGCAGGAGCCAAGTTGCCGATGATTGGTTTTTGCCAGAGGTGAGGTGGAAAACGGTTTTCGAATAAAGTCCGGTTGATGGTCAACCTCCTTCATCACATCCGGCAAAATGGCCTCAAATTAAGGTACCGCACAATATCCAAGGGCACAGCGCTGAAATGCTGCCTTATCATACCGTATTCTGCGGCTGTCCGGCCAGGAAAGCGGCGATATTTTCCGCAACCGCATGCAGCAGTCTTTGCCGTGAAGCGCGCGTCGCCCAGGCAATGTGCGGCGTAATGAAGCAGTTTTTTGCCGTCAACAAAGGATTGTCGGCAGGCGGCGGCTCGACCGAAAGCACATCCAATCCGGCGCCGGCAATGCGGCCGCTGTTGAGGGCTTCGGCCAATGCTTCTTCATCCACCAAAGGACCGCGGCCGGTGTTGATCAGAAACGCCGACGGCTTCATCAGCTGCAGACGGCGGCGATTGACCAGTGCGCGGGTGGTTTCAGTCAACGGACAATGCAGCGAAACGACGTCGCTGCAGGCAAACAGTTCATCCAAGTCGATCTGCCTGGCCCAGTCGGGGGCGTCGGGGACCGGGCGCGGCATGGCAAAGCAGACTTGCATGCCGAACGCCCTGGCCGCATGCGCCACACCACGGCCGATTTGTCCCAAACCGACGATGCCGAAAGTCAAACCCGCCAGCTCGATCAGCGGCGTCTCCCAGAAGCAGAAATCGGGCGAGCGGGACCAGGCGCCGCGCCGGACCGATTCAGCGTGCCGCGCGACGTGCATCGTCAAATTGAGCAAATGTGCGAACACCATCTGCACCACCGAGGGCGTACTGTAGCCCGGTACGTTGGTGACGACGATGCCGCGCTCCCTGGCCGCCGCCAAATCGATGATGTTGACGCCGGTAGCCGAGACGGCCAAACAGCGCAGCTTGGGCAGAGCCTCAAGGACTCGACGATCGAAAACGACTTTGTTGGTCACGACAATCTCCGCCTCTCGGCAGCGTTCGATGACCTGTTCGGGCGGCGTACGATCATAACATTCCAGGATTCCCAATCGGCGCAGCGGCGCCCAGTCCAAATCGCCCGGATTCATGGCATAGCCGTCGACAACGACGATCTTTACATCTTTCATCTACTCCCTCCGTTTGAGAATCAACAAGGTTATGTCATCCGCCTGCGGGGCATTGTCGACAAATCGATTGACTGCCGAGATGATGAGTTCGCCCAACTGCCGAGCCGACCGACTGCGGTCTGCTTCGCCTAGCAGACGAAAGAATCTCTCTTCGCCGTAGAATATTCCATTAGAGTTGCGCGCATCGGGGATGCCGTCGGTGTATAAAACCAACAGGTCGCCTTTATCCAATTCGAGGGTCATTTCCTGATAGGAAAAATCAGCCGACAGTCCCAGCGCCGGTCCGCCTTTCTCGCATTCTTTGAGACCGCTCGTTGACAAAATGAGCGGCGGCAAATGACCGGCGTTGACCAGCCGCAACCGGTTGGAATCCGGCTCGACCCATAAAAGAATGAAAGAGGCGAAACTATTGCGCATGCCGGAACGGACACAAAGTCGATTGAGGGCGGCGACCAGTTCAACGGGCGATTGAGTTTTGGCTTGCGCTATAAGAGCATGAACGGCGGATTGAAGCTGCGCCATCATCAGCGCGGCGGGCAGACCTTTGCCGGAAACGTCGCCGATGGTAAAGATGACGCCGTTCCCTTGTGACACGCAGTCGATCAGATCCCCGCCCACATGATTAGCGGAACGGGTGTAGAAAAAAGAGTCCCAGCCGGAGATTTCCGGACACGCTTTGGGACGCATGGCTGTCTGCACGGCGCGGCCGGCGCGCAGCTCATCATCGGCGAGAAGTTTGTCCTTGAGTTCCAGCAGGAGGATGAGAAAGAGAAGTGCAAAGGCGGGAACCGGCTGCGGACGAGTGTCCGGCCCGGCCAGCAGCAGAAATGCAACGATCAAGAGAATCCGTCGAACCGGGCTGAGCTTGTTGAGTATGCTTTTGAAAAACCATAAGCTCAAATATACGAGGCGTTTGAACAGACGCATCCTTTGCAGCGCCTTACGCTCCTCGGCGCTCAAATAAAAGGTGTAGATGGAACGCAAATCGTGCAGCAAATGCGTGGACTCGAAAAGTCGACGCAGAGCTGTCCAGGCATCGGTTAAAAAGGTAAAAATGGGGTTGAACATAGGACGCAAGGGGACCTCTCTTCGACTGCGCTGCATCCAAATACGATCTTTGCCTCGGCTTGTTTCTCAGCAGCAGCAAACGTATGATAATATAAGGTTGAATTATTTCGAATCCAACTCAAGAAACGCCTTGTATCCGCGTAAAAAGTGCAAAAGGCCTTGCCCTGACATGGAAGTATTCCTCTGAAGACCTCAGGCGGCGCGCTTTTCGTAAAAAAATCGAACCTGCGATAAAAACCGGCCTATTGAGCATGCCATCATAGGACACTCTTCCTGCACTATATCAAGACAAAAAGTTTCAGGCAGGCAAATCACCCAATTAGTGTCTGCGAGGGTACCCAATCTCGGGCAGGAGCTGATCTGACGAAACCGGCCTCGATTTCATGCCGGCTGATGGAGGTCGTTTGGGCAGCCGTCAATTCTTGTGCCGCTGCAATCCGCAACATCAAACCTATAGCGTGAGGGAAAGAGTGCGGCAGTCCGGCTTCGAGTGTCGGCATCGCAACGTTCAAAAAAAAACCTCGGCACCTACTACTGTTCGAGGGAAAATCATGATATTTTTACTCTGATCTCTTGCAAAAATGATATCCAAATAGGCTTGATCTGTCCCAGCCTGCGACCGTGTGCGTCCAAGCGCACGTGAACTGCACCGTCATCGCTATCTCTCAAATTGTTCGAGGAGAAACCCTTGCAGTTGCTGCAGATGCAGTTGCGGTTAAAAAGGATCACAGCAGCTCGATAGTGACTTGCTTCTTTAAAATGAATCATCCCGCCGGAACCATAGAATTTGAATCAAGAAATTAATACCATTAAACGGCAAAAGCGGTCAACCCTCATTATGGAAGAGGCCCTATTCTGTCTTGCACATCGACGCACAGACCGCGTTCCATCCCACCGCCTCGGCGCGCCAACGCCTGACGCTCGAAGTCGATGCGCTGCACCCCAACGACAACAGCGAATCGATCGATCTCGGTGCTCAATACCGTTACACGATTCCTTCCTTCGGAGAATTCTACCTTCCGGAGGATACCAAGGCATGTTCATGATCGGTTTGCAATACGGCGCGACCTTCGGCGGCGGCATTCAATATTATCTGATGAACCGCTTGGCCGTGCGCATCGATTATGCGTTTCGCGCCGTCGGCATTTTAGGCAACATGCATGCTTATACGGTGAGTTTTTTATTCTGAGACAAAGCCCGGTTTTTACCTCCGGGCTTTGTTTCAAGATACCCCCTCTTATCTCTTCTTGAGCTCCCGTTCGGCAAATTCGAAAAACGCCGGCCAATCCGGTGCGTCGATATGGCCGCCGATATGACAGCGATAGCCGAGCCGCCCATCAATGTAGGCTTTGTCGAACTGCGGCTTGACGTCCGGCATCACGAGGCCGCGATAGCCGAACAGCTCCCATACCGGCGAAGCGGCCACCATCGTCAAATAGATGCCGTAAGGATCGGTCCAGGTATCCTGGGTGCCGGCGTTGAAAAACACCGGCCGCGGCGCACAAAGCGCCAGCAAAAAGTGCGCATCGACCGGACAGAGTTCGATTTTGCGCGGTAAATAGCCGCCCTCACGCAGCGGGCCCATCCACTTGAAAAAGTTGCCGGCGGTCCAATGATACTCGCGTTCCCAAGCTGAATTTTCAAGATCTTGTCCCCAATGCCGTCGATTCATTTTCGTCCCCAGACTTCCGGCGCAGCTGGGGAAGGCAATGGCGATGCGCGGATCATAGGCCATGGTGACCAACGCCGCCTTGCCCCATCGCGAATGGCCGCTGACGCCCACCCGCGTTTCGTCCACATCCGGATCCTGGGCAAAATAGTCGAGCAATCGACTGACACCCCATCCCCAAGCCGCCAAAGCGCCCCAGTCTTCCGGCTTGCGCCAGCGGCCTCGATTGCAGAGTCCGATGAGATAGCTGGTGAGGCTGGCGCCGTCGTCCGGCTGCAGACTGAGACAGTCGAAAATGCACATGCCCCAGCCGTAGGGTCTTCCTCGTTCGGCATAGACGGTTACCGGCGTCCAGCGGGGATGGCCGATGATGACCATCACCGGGGCCGGCTTGGGCGCTTCTTCGGGGATGCGCAGCACGGCTTTGATCACCGGCACATTGCGCACTTGCGGGTAACGCGAAATGTCGATTTCGCCGGTGATGCGCTTTTCGATGAAGGCATGATCTCCGGCTTCGATTCGCTCGGTTTCCACAGCCCAGCGCACCTGCGGCAAGATGCTGTCCGGAGGGGGCGTCCCCCACACCTGCTCCTGCACATCTTTCAACACTTCCGGTCTGCGAATTTTGATCCATTCTTCGGCAGTACGAATCTGGCGGCCGTCCTTGCTCTTGAGCAGATCAAGCGGCGTATAATTGCCGACGCGCCAAGACTCTGGTCCCGGGAAAAAGCCTTCTTCGCGATCGTCGTAATTGTTCCACAACCCGAATACCGACCGCGTGACCGTGTGACCGGCATCGTCGGTCCAGTTGCCTTCGGGATTGTTGGGATCGATAGGACGCGCGTTGCGGGGCGCATTGGGGTCCTGCAGTTTCGGCGGCAGCTCCGGCAGGACGATCCCCAACTGCTGCAGCATTTGGTCGCGGTCCATGCGCGCCGTTACATCCGGCGGCGGGAAACTAGGAATTTGTGCGAAGGCCTGAAGGGAGATGCAAAGTGCGGAAACAAATAAAAAATGCCTCATAGGTCATCCTTTGCAGTCAATTCTCGTCGCTTTTATCGTATCAGGTTCATTTTGCGAGTTAGGCTGCCGTCGACGGTTTTGAGACGATAAAAGTAAACGCCCGAAGGGCACGGCAAACCGTCGGCGGACCGGCCGTCCCAGAGGATCGTATGGTGACCGGCCTCTTTGACGGCGGCATATCGGTAAAGCGGTCTGCCCAAAAGATCGAATACCTCGAGGACGATCGGCGCCTTTCTATCGAGTTCGAACTCGATGGTTGTGGAGGGATTGAAGGGATTGGGATAATTCTGCAGCAGCGTCAGGCAGGCGGGCGCCTGCGGCTTCTCCTCGACCTCTGTCCACTGCTTGTCAATGACTTTGACGGCATCGACGTAAAAGGTCGTCGTGTTGCCGCCGAGCACGAACTTGAACATCAGGTTGTCGTCATCGACCGGCGCGTCAAAGGTAAATGGTCCATAAAGATCGAGCTGTTCGACGCGAACCATCTTGCTATAGAGCTG
This sequence comes from Candidatus Zhuqueibacterota bacterium, assembly GCA_034506455.1. Classification (GTDB taxonomy): domain Bacteria; phylum Zhuqueibacterota; class Zhuqueibacteria; order Residuimicrobiales; family Krinioviventaceae; genus Fontimicrobium_A. The sequence goes on from JAPDPN010000025.1 coordinate 14,762, forward strand.
CGAATAGTCGCCATAGTTTTTGTTGATGTCGACATAAATATCCTTTGCCTGATCGGCCTGCGCCCAGAAAGTAATTTCGTAGGAATGGCCGGCTTGAATCTTGAACGGCTGCATGAGCTGGATGGCCCAGAATTGATCGCCCATGTTTTCGATTTCCACCATGACGCCGGGCTTGTCGTCGGTTAAGCCCAGATCTTCGACCACCGTAGCCTTGGAGCGGGCATTGACATAATTGTCGAGAAACCACGGCGACAACCCGCAATTGAAATTGCCGTTGATGATCATATTGCCCGGCTCGATGTCGCCGACATAAATGTAGAACGGTTCGCTTTCCGCCGAAGAGCCGTCGGTCGCCACCGCTTTGGCGGAAACCAGGTACATGCCCTCGCGGGCGGCGGCGAGGGTTGTCTCGTACGGAGCTTTGGTTACGGTTTTCAGACGGCTGCGATTGACATAGAATTCGACCTGTTTGATATTCCCTCCTTGAACGGATGCTATAGCGGACAAAAGAACATCCTGACACCGGGGGTAATGACCGTTTTTCACCGGCGAGGTCAGCCGCACCTGAATCGTCTGCGCAAAGACCCCGCCGCTTATCAACACCACCAGCAAGCTTTTGGCCCATAACATAACTAGCTCCTTCCTTTAAATAACATCAAGCATGCAAGCGACCACATATTGAAATTTCAAAACTTTGCTCAATAGTACCACTTTCTTCAAAAATAACAAAGATTTTTGAATTGTGTAACAGGCGGCATTAAAACCCGTTGCATCTTTTGCAGCTCTTTGCTATACTTGGTCAGGTTTTCCGCTTAACATCTCTCTTGCCCAACGAAATAATGATCAAAATGTTGCAGAAACTCCGCGGGAGCTGCAATGAGAGCCTTTAAACGCTATTGCAAAACCTTAAAACTGCGCGATGATGCGGAACTGATCGATGCTTACAGAGCCGCTCATGCCATGGGGCAAGTTTGGCCGGAAATCGAAGAGGGCATGCGCGCGGTCGGCATTCTCGACATGGAAATTTATATCTCCGGAACCCAGCTGTTCATGATCATGGACACGGTGCCGGATTTTGATCACGACAAGGCGATGAAGCAGCTCGCATCCATGCCGCGTCAGGCGGAGTGGGAGGCGCACATGGCCCGCTTTCAAAACGCCGCGGCAAATGCTTCCGCCGAGGAAAAGTGGCAGCTCATCGAACGCATCTACGAATTGGGACAAAAACACAACTCGACGCCTCAGGAAGGCTATCTCAAGGAACTCTAAGCCGAAGGATGATGCCCCTATGACCACCAGACGACCGGTTATTCCGCGCGAATACCTTTTTCCGTTCATGCTCACCACCACGCTTTTTGCCCTTTGGGGTTTTGCCAACGACATCACCAATCCTATGGTGGCAGCCTTTAAGCAGATCATGCTGATCAGCCACTTCAAAAGCTCACTGGTGCAGTTCGCCTTTTACGGCGGCTACTGCGTCATGGCCTTTCCGGCAGCGCTTTTCATCAAGCGTTACACTTATAAAAGCGGCATTTTGGTGGGACTCGGTCTCTATGCGCTCGGTGCGCTGCTCTTTATCCCCTCGAGCCTAGCGCTTTCCTACGGCATGTTTCTGTTTTCCTACTTTGTGCTCACCTGCGGTTTGTCGTTTCTCGAAACCTCGGCCAATCCCTATATTCTCTCCATGGGGCCTGAAGAGAACGCCACGCGCCGCCTGAATTTTGCCCAGGCGTTCAATCCGATCGGCTCGTTGACGGGCATGCTGGTCGCCAAACAATTCATTTTGGCGCGACTCGACAAAACCCCGGAAGCGGAACGACGCGTGCTGGCGCAGCTGGCGCCCGATCAGTTTCGTGCGCTGCAGGTGCATGATCTTACCATATTGCGCGGGCCGTACGTCGCCATCGGTCTGATCGTCGCCGCCTTTTTCTTTATCTTTTTGATCTCGAAATTGCCGAAAGCCCGAGAAGAAGACGCCCGCAATCTGGACATCAAAGGTACGCTGAAACGATTATGGGCAAATAAAAAATATGTGGAAGGAGTCATTGCGCAGACGTTCTATGTCGGCGCACAAATCATGTGCTGGACGTTCATCATCCAATACGGCATGAACGAGCTCGGCATGGCCAAGGAGACGGCGCAGGGCTACAACATGGTTGCCATGGGCATCTTTTGCACCAGCCGCTTCATCTGCACTTACCTGCTGAAATATTTCAGTCCGGGAAAGCTGCTGATGATCCTGGCGTTGGGCGGTTTTGCGCTGATTCTAGGAACCATCTTTCTGAAAGGCATGATCGGACTTTACTGCCTCATCGGCGTTTCGGCGTGCATGTCGCTGATGTTCCCGACGATTTACGGCATAGCCCTCAAGGGCTTGGGCGAGGATGCCAAGTTGGGCGCCGCCGGGTTGATCATGGCCATCGGCGGCGGCTCAATAATGCCGCCGCTGCAGGGCGCCATCATGGACCTGCCCGATTTGAACCTCGGCTTTATGATGCTCTCCAGCACGCGCGCCTCGTTTGTTCTACCGTTGATTTGTTTTGCGGTGATCGCCGTCTTCGGGTACAGGACGTCGGAGGTGTATAAACATGAGTATTAAAAGAGGTCTAAAGTCGAAGGTTCAAGGTCCGATGAAAACGACGACAAGCCGAGCAAGAGCTCTGCTCTGAGGAGAACGGCAGATAAAGCATCGGGGCGCATGCTTCGAAAAAAGACGGTCTAATCGGACCGCTTTCTCCAGAACATACTTGTCAAGCAAAGGCGACAAAACGGTTGGAAATCAAACGCCCCGAAGCGCTTCGGGGCGTTTGATTTTAATTTGGCGCTTTTTTCTTCTCAATCGCGGCCGATTTACCGCATGAGGGTCATCTTGCGATGCAATACAGTGTTTCCGGCGCGGAAGGTGCAGAGATAGATGCCGCTGGGCATTGCTGCGCCGGTGTCGTCGCACCCGTCCCACTGCACGACATGCTCGCCGGCATTTTGCAGGCCGCTGAACAGCTTGCGCACCGCCTTGCCGTGCAGGTCATGAACGATCAGACTTGCCTGACCGGCAGCCGGTATGCGGTAGACAATGGTGGTTGCGGGGTTGAACGGGTTGGGAAAGTTTTGGTCGAGGCTGTAAGTCTGCGGAATGACCGTAGTAGCTACGGCAGCTGCCGAGGATACAGAAATCGGGCCGTGGAAACTGCTTTCGCCGTTTAGACTGACATCTTCCAGCTTGTACCAATAAACGCCGTCGCCCGCCGACCGATCAAGAAACTCATAGCTGCATCCGGCTTCAGCAACGCCTTGGGCGGTGATCATGGTCTCATTGATCTTGGTGTATTCCCCATCTTTAGTTGCACTTCGGTAGATATTATATCCCGCCAGGTTAGATTCCGATTCGGTCCGCCAGAAGAGGGAGACTCCCTCCGTAATTCTTCGGGCTTCAAAAGCGGCCAAGTCCAAGCGAATAGGATCTTCGATCGCGCTGATGACCATAAATCGCCAATCCTGATCATCCACACTGGACATAAAAATTTGTATTTCCCTTACATCTTCCAAGATCGATCTGCCGGCCGGTTTAATGTCAAAGTTGTAGTTCGTATTTGTGACGAATCCCGGCAAAGTTTGAACTGGTGTGGTATAGGAATTGGTGCCGTCGCTTACACGGACCGAAAGCTGAAGGCCCGGCCAATCAACAGATCGAATAAAAATCCTCACGGTTCCGTTTTGGGTAAGATCAACCCCCGAACCGCCGCCCAAACCGCTGCCATCGCCGTTGTAGGTCAAAACTGCCGGGGCATGACCGACATTTTGCCCAAAGGATATCCATTGATCTGACGTACTCACCTGCACAGTTCCTTGTCCGGTAGAACCCACCCAATCGCCGTAAGAAACGTCGCGATACTGCCCCAATACGCCGGTACCGCCGTCATCATTGTTCACGGTCTGGGATAAGGGACCAGGAGGATTTGGCTGGATGGTTAAGGCGCTGCCTAATAGAGTTGTCTGATTAAAATTATCGATGGTAATATTAACCGCCACTAGGGGAAGAGCCGCAAAAGCAACGGCCGTACACAATACCACAGCCCGAAACATAACAACCTCCATTCACTTAGTTAATATTAATTGTAAGTATTCAACTTAGGCGGGTTGCGGTATTGTATATTCCTAGCAAAGCAGTTGTAAAAAATTAATGCAATTTCTTTCCGCCTATATACAATAATAATATATATATTTTTAAAAGTCAAGATATATTTATTAATATTCTCAAATTACTATTTTGGCTGTCTTCTTTCATGCAGCTGCCTGCTCAGGTTGAGGCATTTTAACGCAATCCGACAGTCGAACATGAAATTTGAATTGTAGCTGTCACCGCAGCAAAGTCAACTTTTGTCTTGAAATGTATTTCCTTGACCTCAAAAGAATAATATAAACGCCGCTGGGCATTGCTGCGCCGGTGTCGTCGCACCCGTCCCACTGCACGACATGCTCGCCGGCGGGCATTCTACCCTGCGCCAGGTTTTTAATTCGTCGGCCTGCGGCGTCAGAAAGAGTTAATGAGATTTCTTCTTCCGAATCCAGTTTGAAACGAATCTGTATCGTAGAATTGAACGGATTAGGGTAACTTGTAAGCAGCCTCTCTCCTTCAGGTACCGCACGCTGATTATTTTTTAAGCCGGCACTGAAAACGGCTATACTCTCATCCAGGGCATCGATTCGGTCCAAGAGCCAGATCAAAAGGTCGTCAAACGCTTCATCGTACGAAGCGTAAGCAGCCGCGCTCGGCGCGATGGGTATATCCAGGATCATCCAGCGCTCGAAATTGAGCACCTGCTCGGAGGCCAGCAACCTGTACAGAGAATCTGCCGCCGCAAACAGAGCCTCTTCGGACAGTCCATCGGCGCGCAGCTGCCGCCAGCGCCGAGCCGCAGCAGCTTGAAACTGCGGGTCGTTGCGCAGCCGCTTCCACCAAAAGGGTGTCGGCAGCGAATCATTTGCAGCCGGCGAATGCTGAAGAAGATAATCCAGATGCAGTCCCTCTACACGGTCACCTTCCCAAAACGTGGTGTTGCCGAACGCATGTCGTGCATCGATCTGCCATTCAACTTTCAGGCGGCCGCCGCGGCTGTCGCGGTCTTTATATAGAAACGTTTGGCTGCGGTAAGCAGAAACATCTCGACAGACCTCGGAAAGAAGAAAATAGTCGACAAAAGAAGGCAAATCAAGAGAATCGAAAAAAGCGGGGTCGTCTGCTTGGCCGGCAGCTTTTTCCCAGCTTTCGATCCAACCGCGGATGTAATTCTGCTGCGCTGCGGTGATCATCTCCGGCAAAGGGCTTTCGAAGGCGTAGTGAACGCGCCGAGCACCGCCGTGCAGAGGCGGAAACGGCGAATCGAATCCCGCCGATGCCCCGTTGAGCCGCAAAAGATAGCCGCCGGTAAGGGCATCCCCTGAGTCGTCCTGAGGCGTCAGCGCGGCCACCGGCAGGCGGTTGGGATGGACGGTTCGGCTTTCCAGCACAACATAGATGCCGCGATAGTCCTCATCGAGAAAGAGATGGCAGAGTCGGCTGTGCGAAGCGGGTCGACCGAAAAGAGCGGCGATGTGTGCCGCCAAAGCGGTGCGCATCAAGGACTTGTCGCTGTAAGGCGCCAGAAGCGTCCAATCGTTTCCGGAAGGCATGCCGAGAAGCTCGGCATCCGCATCTAGCAGCAGGCGGTAATCGGCTTTTTCAGCGGCAAAAGGCAATGCCGCCTTTATCAACCGCCCTGCGGCCGAAAGCTGCGCCGGCGAGGTCAGGCGATTGCCCGCGCCGCGGTCAATGACCTTTAAGGCAACCTCTTTTTCGTTCAAAAGAACAGACCGACTCTCCAGCACCAGAATAGGCAGATCCGAGACGAAATTGTTGCGGTAATTTTTTCGAGCGATCAGCTTGAAATGGACAAGAAAGTCGGGACTGTCGCCTGAAACATTGAGGCCGTGAACAGCCAAAAGATTGGTACCGCTGTGCAAAAGGCCGAGAGCCGCACGAAGATCGAACGGTTCGAAACCGCCGGCTTCATGCGTCTGCGAGGCGGCGGCGCGTCGATGCAGGTTGGTCGGGGCATTGGCGGCGGCAACGCGCTCGCCGTTCAAATAAGCGACAAACCCGTCATCATATCGCACGTACAGAACCAGGTTATCGAGCTCACGCAGGTCGGACTCCGACAGATCGAACTTGGCACGGATATAGCAGGTGGTGCGGCCGGCCATTTCACCGCTGAGGTTCAGTGAAATGTAAGGGGCATAATCGCCCGCGCGGTCAAAGCCGATGCCGCCGGGTTTGCCGACGCATTCCAGCCAATTGGAATCGTCAAAATTCGGATCTGTCCGCCAGGCATCGTCTACATCCTCGCGCGGCACCAGAACACGTTTTGCCGATTCTTCGCCGACCAACACCACCTGAAGCGGCGCACCAAAGCTCGAGCTTGAAAAGATTGAATTGATAAGCGTGAGGCAGCACAACATCATGAAAATTTTCGACATTTGCGGCAGTATCATTCGCACCTCTCCTGCGGGTTCAAATTAATCCACTAAACGAGTTGGCTCTTATCAAGGAAGGATTGACACATAAAGCTACGCGGTTTTTTGCAAGATCACAATCAGTTTTGCGCTTGAAAAGGTAAAAAGTTATCAGGCGCTTACTGATTTTTTGGAAAAAGTATATTCTACAAATCTTGCCACGGAGACACAGAGAGCACGGAGAGAATGAAAGATATTTTCTTTTGAGCAAGCAATTCCTAAAAACAAGTGGAAAATATTAAAAACCTCCGTTTCCTCCGTGCCTCCGCGGCTGCAACAGGAAATAAATACGGCCGCGGAGACAGAGAGCACGGAGAGAATGAAAGATATTTTATTTTGAGCAAGCAATTCCTAAAAACAAGTGGAAAAAAAATACAAAACCTCCGTGTCCTCCGTGCCTCCGCGGCTGCAACAGGAAATAAATTCGGCCGCGGAGACAGAGAGCACGGAGAAAATGAAAGATATTTTATTTTGAGCAAGCAATCCCTAAAAAAAGTGGAAAATATTAAAAAACTCCGTGTCCTCCGTGCCTCCGTGGCTGCAACAAAAAATAAATTCGGCCACGGAGACACAGAGAGCACGGAGAGAATGAAAGATATTTTATTTTGAGCAAACAATCCCTAAAAACAAGTGGAAAATATTAAAAAACCTCCGTGTCCTCCGTGCCTCCGTGGCAATGAAATCAAACGATGCAGCTCAGAAGCGTTTGGTATAAACGTGGCAGTACGGCAGCGTTCCCTTGCGCGTATAGTAGTCCTGGTGGTACTCTTCCGCCTCCCAAAACTCCCGCAGCGGCTCGATGCGCGTAACCACGCGATAACCCTTTTCCTTCAAAAGCCCGACGAGCTTTTCGGCGATCTCCTTTTCTTCCTCAGTTTGATAAAAAATCACCGAACGATACTGTTCGCCGACATCGGGACCTTGGCGGTTTAGCTGCGTCGGATCGTGGATCTCGAAAAAGAGCTTGGCCAGCGTCTCGTAATCGGTTTGTTCAGGATCATACGTAACTCGAACCGCCTCCACATGGCCGGTTGTGCCGCTGCAGACCTGCTGATAGGTCGGATTCTTGACTTTGCCGCCTGTATATCCCGAAACCGCCGAGATGACGCCTTTGGCTTTCTCAAAATGATATTCCACACCCCAAAAACAGCCGCCGGCAAATACGGCCGTTCGCAACATCCGTGCTTGTTCGGTTTTTTCGATTTTGCGCCCGAGGACCGGCGGCAACGGCTCGCCGGCTTTGACGAAGCGGAGCGAAATCGAATTGACACAATGACGAACGTTCTTTGGGGTAAAGCCCTCCCCTTCGAACACATGTCCCAAATGAGCGCCGCAATTGGCGCAAAGGATTTCCGTACGCCGACCGTCGGCATCCGGTTTGCGCGCCACCGCGCCGGATATTTCATCGTCAAAGCTCGGCCAGCCGCAATGGGACTCGAATTTGTCGTCGCTGCGATAAAGCGGCGCATTACAGCGCTTGCAAAGATAAGTGCCTTTTTCTTTGTTGTAGAGCAACGAACCGCTGAAAGGCGGCTCGGTGCCTTTGTGAAGAATAACGCGCGCCTCTTCCGGCGTAAGGGGATTGTATTGCTGTTGAGCCATAAGCCCTCCATTGAGCAAAAAAAACAAGATCAAGACAAGCATCGTTAACCTCTTGCATTTTTCAGCAAACAAAACAAAAGAAAAACCGTTGTTTTCATTCAAACCTCCAATAGAGGTTGAACAATCTAACACCTTCGTAAATTGGGATGTTCCGTCATGTTTTTTCCGGCAAGTAAAAAAAACGTCATCAGCCGTATCTCGAATGAATAGAAATTGCATTTCTCCCGCACGCCGTGTAAATTCATCGAAATAGTTGGAGAAATACCATGACGTGTCGGTTGTGCATAGGGATTCTCCTAATCCCGCTGACGGCGCTGATACCGCAGACGCGATTGTCCGACTGCCTCCAGTCCGGTCTCGCCTCTCACCCAAGCTTGGCTTTGTTGCGTGAACAGGTGCGTTTAACCAAGGTGGAATACAAGGAAGCAGCGGCAGACCGCCTGGCCAGTTTGGATCTGAATGCCTCCTACCGCCGGCAAAGCGATGTGCCGCGCTTGTCGTTTTCCTCTTTTTCCCTGCCTATCGGTTTGTCCGGCTTGCCTCCTAGTGTGACGCTGGGCACGTATGACACTTATGATTTTCGGGCGACGCTTGCGCAGCCCCTGTTCAGCGGATTTCGTCTGACTCGGCGGTTGGAGGCTGCGGAATTGAATCAACAGGCCAAGCAAGCAGAGCTCGTCAAAGCAGAGAACGAGCTGGCGCTGCAGATTGTAAACGCCTACGCCCAAGTCCTTAAGGCCGAGAAAATGCTGAGCATCGCCCGCTTGACACGGGAGTATGCAGCAGAACATCAACGCTGGGTGGAACAGTTGCTGGGACAAGGGCTTGTCAAAAAAGAAGAGCAGTTGAAAAGTCGGGTCAGACTTTCCGAAGCCGAGCTCAAAGTCGTTCAAGCGGAGAACGGCCTGCGTTTGGCGCGCACCGCCTTGGCGTCGCTGACGAACCTCGCCCTCGGCGATTCCCTGACGCCCCTGCCGGTTTGCTTCGATCTGCCGACCAATCTCGATGACTGCCTGAACGAAGCCTTACACAATCGGCCGGAGGTCAAACAGTTGCAGATTCTGCAAAGTATTGGCCAAGTCGGCGTCAGGATTGCCTCCGGTGCTTATTGGCCGACGCTTGCGGCGTATGCCTCGTATGGTTACGGCAAACCCGGTCTGGACTTTATCCGTCGGGAATGGATGGATTATTGGCTGCTCGGCGCCGGTATGGAGTGGAATCTCTGGAGTTGGGGCAAAAAGAACCTGCAGGTTCAGAAGGCTGAAATCCGCCGCCGAGAAGTGGATGAACAGCTGCGGCTGCTCCGTGAAAAGATTGCTCTGGAGGTCACGGAAGCGGTCTTAAGGCTCGAGGAGGCGCACCGGACTGTGGAGCTGACCCGCACCCTGCTGCAGCAAGCCGAAGAAAGCCGGCGCGTGGCCGAAAGCGGCTATCGGCAGGGACAGGTTCTCCATGTGGAGGTACTGGATGCGCTCTCGCAGTGGGAGCGGGCGCAGCTTTTGTATGCTCAGGCCGAAATCGACGCAGCGGCAGCGGGTTTCCGGCTTTTATATGCTTTAGGAAGACCCTTGGCTGCCGAGTAGACAACATGCAGAGGATTCTATGCGAAAGCACCGGATAAGAATAATAGAGATTGCTTTCTTTTCGTTGTGCGCGCTCGCGTCATCCTGTTCGCGAAGCAGAACCGAAGCCGTTTTCGGTTCGGGCACGTTGGAGGCGCATCAGGTTCTGATCAGCGCTCAGGAGGGCGGCAGGGTGATTGCCGTTGCGATTAAAGAAGGTGAATCAGTCCGCAAGGGGCAGCTCATTGCCCGTCTCGATGCCGAAAAGCTGCTTCTGCAGCGCCGTCAGGCCGAAGCGGCGCTGCGGGAACTTCAGCTGAACTTGACCGGCGCCGAGCGCAACGTACGCCTCGCAAAGGATAATTTGGAGTTAGTGCAAAAAAAGCATGACCGCATTACTGCGTTACTGGCGGAAAACGGCGCCACTCAGCAGCAGTTCGATGAAGTCGATGCGGCCCGCAAAGCAGCGGAAATTCAAGTCGATAATGCCCGTACCACGCTGCAGTCCCTGAAGGCCAAGGCGGAGCAGCTGCAGGCGCAGATCGATCTGTTAGACAGCCGCATTCGCGACACAGAGCTGACATCGCCCCTCGACGGCGTCGTCCTGCAGATCTACGCCGAGGAGGGCGAACTGGTGAGGCCGTTGGGGACGGTTGCGGAAATAGCCGATCTTAGCCGCATGTGGGTCAAAATTTATGTCAAAGAAACCGACCTCAGCCGGATATCCCTCGGCGCTCAGGCAAAGATCCATATCAGCTCCTCGAATCAACCCATCTTCGGCCGTGTAGCATGGATTTCCGAACGGGCGGAATTTACCCCCAAAACCGTACAGACCAAAGAGGCGCGGGCGGATTTGACCTACGCCGTCAAGGTAGAGATGGAAAACCCCGACGGGCGTCTTAAGATCGGGATGCCGGTGGACGTCACGATCGAGTAACCGCAAAACGATCCCATGAACAGAGACAGTGGTTTGGCCGCTGAAATAGAGGTGCGCGGCCTGAAAAAGCGTTTCGGTGAAACACAGGCCGTAGACGGGTTGAGCTTCAGTGTGCCTAAAGGGACCCTCTACGGCCTCATTGGCCCGGACGGAGCCGGCAAGACGTCGACCCTTCGTATCCTTTGCGGTTTGCTGCAGCCGGACTCCGGCGAGTGCCGCATCGCCGGTTACGACGCCGTCAAGCAAACGCCGCAGGTGCGCCGCCTGCTCGGCTACATGCCGCAGCGCTTTTCGCTTTATCCGGACTTGACTGTGGCGGAAAACCTCCGTTTTTTTGCCGATCTGTTCGGAGTTCCGCGCCGTGAACGATTGGAGCGAACCGAAAAACTGCTGCAATTCAGCCGACTCTCCCCCTTTGTGAAACGCAAAGCAGCCGCTCTTTCCGGCGGCATGAAACAAAAGCTGGCGCTGGCCTGCACGCTTATCCATCGGCCGCAGGTGCTTTTGCTTGACGAGCCGACGACGGGCGTTGATCCGGTGTCGCGCCGCGAATTTTGGGACATCCTGCACACCCTCCGCGATGAAGGCGTAACTCTTCTCATCACTACGCCCTACATGGACGAGGCGGCGCGCTGCGACCGGATCGGCATTGTTCACCACGGCAGATTGCTGATCGAGGAAGACCCGAAGGACATTTCCAAGCTGGCGCGCCATCGACTCTACGAGGTCGTTGCGGAGCCTGCCTTTGCTGCTGCCGCGGCTCTCAACCGTATCGGCTCGTTTTTTTCCGTGCAATTGTTCGGTGATCGCCTCCACCTCGCCGCCGATGAAGCACCGGCAGAGGTCGAGGAGCGCGTTCGCGCAGCCCTCTCTGAAAGTAATCTCCGGCTGCATTCCCTGCGGGAGATCCCGCCGAGCATTGAGGACGTTTTTGTCGAAAGGCTCAAGTAATTTATGACGGAAGAGTATTCGATAGTCGTTGAGCAGCTTTGCCGCCGCTTCGGCGATTTCACGGCGGTCGATCATATCTCATTCAGCGTAAAGCGCGGCGAAATCTTCGGCTTTCTCGGCGCCAACGGCGCAGGAAAAACCACCACGATCCGCATGCTGTGCGGCCTGCTCCTGCCCACCTCGGGGCATGCTTCCGTGGCCGGACTCGACATCCTTACTCAGAGCGAGGCGGTCAAACAAGTCATCGGCTATATGTCGCAAAAATTTTCGCTTTATGAGGACCTGACCGTTGCCGAGAATTTAGAGTTTTATGCCGGAATTTACGGATTACGCGGAGCGGCTTTTCGTCGTGAAAGACAACGGGTAATCGAAATGATGGGGCTGGCCGGCTTTATCGACAAGTTGACGCGTGATTTGCCGACAGGTTGGAAACAAAGGTTGGCTCTCAGTTGCGCCGTCATGCATCATCCGCAGGTGCTGTTCCTCGATGAGCCGACCAGCGGCGTCGATCCTATTGCCAGACGGCAATTCTGGAATCTGATTTACAGCCTGGCGGCCGGCGGCCAAACGATCTTTGTCACCACCCATTATATGGACGAGGCGGAGTACTGCAACCGCTTGTCGATCATGCACGCCGGAAAAATCATTGCCGTCGGCTCACCGAGCGAACTCAAGCGCCGCTATCGCAAATCGACGGTGGAGCAGGTGTTTATCGGGCTGGTCAAAGCGGGGGAAGCAGCATGAAACAGAGAGTTATCGCCCTAATGCGCAAAGAGTTCATCCACATTATCCGCGACCTGCGCAGTCTGGCGATCATCTTTTTGCTGCCGATATTGATGGTGATCATTTACGGTTATGCCGTTACTTTCGACGTCAAAGAGATCCGCTTGGCCGTTCTGGATGAAAGCCGCTCATTGGAGTCGCGCCGGTTGAGCGAAAGCCTCACCGCTTCGCGCTATTTTCTACTTGTGGCGCGGCTGCAGAGTCGTGAGGAAATCGAGCCGCTTTTCCTCGAGCGGCGAGCGCGCGCCGTTCTGATCATTCCCCGCTCTTTTGCCCAGGACCTTGTCGCAGGCAGCGCCCAAGTCCAGGCTGTCATCGACGCGGCGGACGCTTCTACGGCCGTGGTTGCAGTGAACTATTTGCGCAGCGGCCTGCTCCAGCATTCGCTGACCCTCAACGAAGCGGCGTTTCGACCGCCGATGCGCATCGAACCGAGGGTATGGTACAATCCTGATCTAAAGAGCACCTTCTTTATCGTTCCCGGTTTAATTGCCGTCATTATGATGATGATTTGCGCACTGTTGACCTCGGTGACGATCGCGCGGGAACGCGAAACCGGCACTATGGAGCAGATCTTTGTCTCGCCGGTTCACCCCTGGGAGATCATTATCGGCAAAATGTCGCCTTATGTGATTCTTGCTTTGCTCGACGGCCTCGGGATACTTTTGTTTGCACGATTGGTCTTTAAGGTGCCATTTCGCGGCAGCTCGCTCCTCTTTTTAGCGCTGTCGATTATTTTCGTCGTGGCCTCGCTCAGCATCGGCCTGATGATTTCGACGCGCGCCAAAACTCAGCAGGCGGCCATGATGATCGCGCTGCTCTCGACGCTGATGCCCTCGCTGCTTTTGTCCGGATTTCTTTACCCCATCGCTTCATTACCTAAACTGCTGCGGGTGATCTCGGTTGTGGTTCCGGCAAAATATTTCCTCATCATCGACCGCGGCATTATTCTCAAAGGCGCAGGCATGAGTCAACTGCTGGAGCCGACGCTTTTTTTGACGCTGTTCAGCCTGGTTCTAATGGGAATCAGTATCAAAACTTTTAAGATGCATTTCTAAGGCGACCGCATGCAGAGAATTCGCTTCATCATCAAAAAGGAATTTCTGCAGATTCGCCGCGATCCGGCGATGCGGGTTATTTTGATCGTCATGCCGATCATCCAGCTTTTGCTGCTGGGTTATGTCGTCTCCTCCGAGGTCAAAAATATTTCTACGGCAATTTGTGATCTGGACAACTCGTCGCTCAGCCGCAGCCTTACGCAAAAGATCCTGCAATCGAAATACTTTCACGTCAAGGCGTTCGTCACGAGTCCGACTCAACTGCAGTCCCTTTTGGATGCGGGGCAGGTCTCCATGGCCGTTATTTTCCCGAAAAATTTCGCCCGTCAGACCCTAAGGGGCGAACAGACGACTCTTCAGGTGATTATGGACGGCCAGGAGGTCAATACGGCCCAAATTGCATTGGGTTATCTAAATGGCGTGCTGGAGGATTTTCTTCAGGAGCAGATGGAAACCCTACGGCAGACCGCTGCTTCGCCGTTGCGCTTTATTCTGCCCAACATACGCCTTTGGTACAACCCGAACGCCAAGAACAGCGACTATATGGTTCCCGGACTCGTTGTATTTCTGTTGACGATCGTCACGGCATTGCTCAGCTCAATGGGATTAGTACGCGAGCGCGAGATCGGCACCATGGAGCAGCTTTTGGTGGCGCCGATCAAAAAGCACGAGTTGATCATCGGCAAGATCGTGCCGTTTGCGGCGATCGGCATCTTTGAACTGGCGCTGGGACTCTCGTTTGCCAAGCTTTGGTACAACATTCCGATTGTCGGCAATTTGCTGATTCTCCTTCTTTTTGCGGTGATCTATCTGTTTACTACGCTGGGCCTCGGACTGTTCGTTTCGGCAACCGCTCACAC
>JAPDPN010000026.1:0-5118 GCA_034506455.1 Candidatus Zhuqueibacterota bacterium
CAGCCGGTCGAAAAATTCAGCTTAACCTAATCCGATTGGGCCAGTCGGCTTAAATGCCCAAGATGAGCTTGGCGGAAGTGAAATAGATGACCAGACCGGTCATGTCGACAATGGTCGTCAAAGCCGGACTGGCAATGACGGCCGGATCCAGTTTGAGCTTTGCGGCAATGAGCGGCAGCACGGCGCCGATCAGGGTTGCCGTTATCACCTGCAGACCCAAGGCCACGGCGATGGCGATGCCAATCTTGGATAAGGTATAGCCGGGCGGAATGGTCGATCCCTGCGAAAGAAACATTACCTTAAGCCAGGAAAGCAGGGCCAGAATCAAAGCCAGCAGGAGCGATACGCGCAATTCTTTGAAAATCACTTTAAGGAAATCGCTCGGTGAAATTTCTTTGAGGGCCAATGCGCGGACTACGACCGTGGCGGACTGGCTGCCGGTGTTACCGCCGGTGTCGGCAACCATCGGCATGTAAAGTGCGAGAATCATCAGATTCATCAGCGTCGACTCAAAGCTGTGAATGATCATGCCGGAAACCAATCCCAGCGCCGCCAAACCCACCACCCAGGTCGCGCGATTCTTGAAATGTTCCCATGCCGAAGTTCGAAGATATACGCCGGCTTCGTGCGAACCGCCGATGGCCATGATCTTTTCCATGTCCTCGGTGTGCTCCTGCGTGATGATGTCAAGAGCATCGTCGTGGGTAATGATGCCGACCAACACCCGATCGTTGTTGACGACCGGAATGGCAAGGAGGTCGTACTTTTGGATCTTGCGCGCCGCTTCTTCCTGATCATCTTCGGCATTGACAAAGATGACGTCGCGATGCATCAGGTCTTCCACTTTTTGGTGCGGCCGCGCGATGATCAGGTCTTTCAGCGAAATAAAGCCGATCAGTCGACGCTGCTCGTCGACCACATAGGCGTAGTAAATCGTCTCTTTATTGGGAGCTTCCAGCCGCAGCTTTTCGATGGCCTCGGCGGCGGTGAGCGAAGGTTGGAGAACCGCATACTCGGAGGTCATTACCGAACCGGCGGTGCCTTCCTCATAAGAAGCCAGGCGGCGAATGTCTTCCCGTTCTGCCTGCGCTAAGGCGGGCAGCAGGGATTTTTGCGTCTCCTCGGGCAGGCGTTTGAACAAGTCGACGCGGTCGTCGTGCGACATGTCCGTAATCAGATTGGCCAGCTCGGTGCGGCTCAGCTTTTCGGTCAATTCGAGCTGGTCATCTTCATCAAAATGACTAAATATTTCGGCGCGGATTTCGGGTTTAACGGCCAAGAGAATCTGCCAGATCTCGTTCGGCTCGAGCGCAGAAATAAAATCCGCAACTTCCGCCGGGTGATTCGACTCGCAAAAGTCGCGCAAAGATTCGATATCGCCGATGTTCAGCAGCTCCCGCAGTTCAGGAACCAGAAATTCGTTTTTCATAACCACCTCACTTTCTCAGCTCGCTCGATCGGCGTGCCGTCGGTCGTCATCACCGGCAGCGTGTATCATGAGCTGGACAAAATTCTATCGTTCGTCGATGCAATAATGCGAAAATCCCCTCCCTGCTGCTTTGCCGCTCTACGCGAGCGGCAAAGCGCATAATAGAACGGGCCAACCATACAAAAAGTTCAATAAAAGAACAAGAACTATCTTGGTGAGAAGGGAAATGATTCTTTTTTTCGGTAAGCCAGGCCGGTAAACAGCGCAATCAGTTGCCCTTCTTGATCAAATATTTTTGCCTGGTAGCTTGCCAGCTTGCCGTCGGCAATCTCCTCGCATACTGCGCGCAGTCTGCCGGCCGTGGCCGGACGAACAAAATTCATAGTGGTATTGACGGCCAGGGAGAGCGTGCCGCCGCAATTGCAGGCCACCGCAAAGCTGAAATCGGCCAAGGCAAACAAGGCGCCGCCATGCACGACGCCGACGGCGTTCAAGTGAGAGGCCGCAACTTCCATCTCGGCGACCGCGCGGCCGGGCGAAGCCTCCACCAGACGGATGCCGTTGGCCGCAGCGAAGCGATCGTTCGCCTGCATATAGGCGATGATTTCATCGGAAGTCATGGGGCGCCTCCCTGTCTAAAGCTGATTAACCGTCAAAGATATTCGCGCAGATCGATAACCCTCTTGGCTTTGCCGGTCGTTCTTTCCAGCGTTTTGGGTTCCACCAAAGTTATCTTTGCCGAAACGCCGATGGCGTTGCGGATCTTGGTTTTAATCTTTTCTTCCAACTGATGCATGACGCGCATCTCGTCGGAAAAATAGGCCTCGTTGAGTTCGGCGCGGATCTCCAGCGTATCGAGCGCGCCTTCGCGGCGAACAATCAGCTGAAAGTGCGGCTCGGTCTCTTCCATTTCGACAAGAACGGCCTCCACCTGTGAAGGAAAGATGTTGACGCCGCGAATAATCAGCATGTCGTCGGTGCGGCCGCGCGGCTTGGACATGCGCACGAAGGTTCTGCCGCACGGGCAGGGTTCTGCGGTCAATTTGGTTATGTCGCGGGTACGGTAGCGGAGCAGCGGAATGCCCTCTTTGGTCAGAGTGGTCAACACCAATTCCCCATACTCGCCCATAGGCAGCGGCGCGCCGGTATCCGGATCGATGATTTCGGCGATAAAATGGTCTTCGCTGATGTGCATGCCGTTCTTGTGAACGCACTCAAACGAAACCCCCGGCCCCATAACCTCGCTCAGGCCGTAATTGTCCGTGGCGATAATGCCGAGCCGCCGTTCGATTTCGCCGCGCATCGCCTCTGTCCACGGCTCGGCGCCGAAACAGCCGACGCGCAGCTTTAGTGAGTCGAGGGGTATTTTCTTTTCCTCCAGAATTTCACCCAAATAAACGGCATAGCTGGGCGTCGAAACCAGCACCGTCACGCCGAACTCGCACATGACCTGAAGCTGGCGGTCGGTGTTTCCGGAAGAAACCGGAATGACGGTGGCGCCGACCCGTTCGATGCCGTAATGCAGACCAAAGCCGCCGGTAAACAGGCCGTAACCAAAGGCCACCTGGACGATATCCTTTTTGGTTACACCGGCTGCGGTCAGGAGGCGCGCCACCAAATCCGACCAGGTATCCAAATCATTGCGCGTATAACCGACCACCGTCGGGCGACCGGTTGTGCCCGACGAAGCGTGCAGCCGCACGATCTCTTCCATGGGCGCAGCAAACATGCCGTAGGGATAGGTGGACTGCATGTCGGCTTTGGTGGTAAAAGGGAACTTGAAAAAATCTTCCAGGCTTTTGAAATCTTGCGGCTCGGCGCCGACGGCCTTGAACCGCTCCTGGTAAAACGGCACGTTTTCATAAACGAGCTGCAAAGTTTTTTGCAGACGCTGCAGTTGAATCTGCTGCAGTTCGTCGCGGGAACGAGTTTCTTCCGCCTGATTCCAGTAGAGCAAACCGCTTCTCCTTTTGTTGACTTGCCCCGCACCGAGGGCGAGGAAAATTTACCGGATTTTCCGCTTACATGGTATAGATCTGCTCGCCTTTGAGCAGCGTAACATTGGCCTCAAGCAGCACTTCGATGGCGCATTCCATCTCTTCGACGCGTATGATCATGACCGCCTCGTGCTCGTGCTTGCCTAAAAAGCCGTACATGTACTCAATGCTGATTCCGGCGTCGGCCAGCACCTTGAGAATCTCATACAGCCCGCCCGGCCGATCTTCGATGACGGCGGCAATCACTACGTTCTCTCTGATCGTGAAACCGGAGCGGCGTAGAATGTCGACCGCCTTGTCCGGCTTGTCGACAATGATGCGAAGAATGCCGAAATCCGAGGTATCCGCCAGCGACAGGGCGCGAAGATTGATGCCGGCCTGCGCAAGGATGCCGGTGATCTCCATCAATCGGCCGGCGCGGTTTTCCATAAACACTGAAATTTGTCTGACCTGCATGTCATGGCCCTCACGATTATGGTTCAATAAAGTTCATCTCGCCTCAGATGTTGCGCAGATCGATGACGCGTTTGGCTTTGCCCTCGCTGCGTGCGAGAGTCTTTGGTTCGACCAGTTTGACGTTGACGGAAATCGACAGCACGCTTTCGATCTCCTCCTTGATGCGCTTGGTCAGCGCCTCCAGGGCGCGAATCTCATCGGAAAAGAACTTTTCGTTGACTTCCACTTGGACTTCGAGGCTGTCGAGAGCACCTTCCCGCGTGACGACAAGCTGATAATGCGGCTCGGTCTCTTCCATGGAAAGCAGAACCGACTCGATCTGAGAGGGGAAGACGTTAATGCCGCGAATGATGAGCATGTCGTCGGTGCGGCCTTTGATGCGGCTGATGCGCGGCATGGTGCGGCCGCAATGCGGGCATTTGCCCGTGGTCATGCTGACAATGTCTTTGGTTGCGTAGCGTAAAAACGGCGTCGCCTCTTTGGTGAGGGTGGTAATGACCAGCATGCCGTCCTGCCCTTCCGGCACCGGCTTGCCGGTCTTGGGATCAAGGACTTCGGGCAGGAAATGATCAGCCCAAATGTGCAGTCCGTCTTGTCCCACGCATTCGACCGCCACGCCCGGGCCGATGATCTCGGAAAGCCCGTAAATGTCGTAAGCCTTGATGTCCCACTTTTCTTCAATCTGGCGCCGCATCTCTTCGCTCCACGGCTCGGCGCCGTGAATGCCGATGCGCAACGAGCTCTTGCGCGGATCGATACCTTCGGACTCGGCGATTTCGGCCAAATAGACCGCATAAGAAGGCGTGCAGGTGAGGATGGTGGTCTGGAAGTCCTGCATGAGCTGAAGCTGCCGCTTCGAGCCGCCGGAAGAGATGGGCACGACGGTCGCTCCCAGGTCGAGCGAACCGTAATGAACGCCGAGACCGCCGGTAAACAAGCCATAGCCGTAGGCGTTTTGAATAATATCATCGTCCCGTCCTCCCACGGCATAAATGCTGCGCGCCATCACCTCGGACCAGACGCGGATGTCGTGTTCGGTATAGGCCACGACCGTCGGTTTTCCGGTTGTGCCGGACGAGGCATGGATTTCCTTGACCTGCTTCATCGGCACCGCAAACATGCCGAAGGGATAGTTGGTGCGCAGCGTTTCCTTATCGGTCAACGGCAAATGCTGCAGGTCATCGAGCGATTGAATATCCTGCGGCTTCATGCCGATGGCGTCGAAAGCGCCGCGGT
>JAPDPN010000026.1:5218-28831 GCA_034506455.1 Candidatus Zhuqueibacterota bacterium
ACCGCAAACATGCCGAAGGGATAGTTGGTGCGCAGCGTTTCCTTATCGGTCAACGGCAAATGCTGCAGGTCATCGAGCGATTGAATATCCTGCGGCTTCATGCCGATGGCGTCGAAAGCGCCGCGGTAGTACGGCACATGCTGATATAACCGTAAAGCAACGTCGCGCAGCCGCTCCAGTTGCAGCCGGTACAACAGCTCGGGATCAATGTACTCGACGATATACTTCATATTCTTCTCCTCACCCTATAGGTTCACTGTTCCGCGTTCAAGCCCGCCGCTCGTCCGAGCTCGAAAGCGCGCCAATTGATCGCAAAAGACTCTGCAGAAAACCTCCTGGAGATCGCGCTTTTCCAGGTATCGATCGGAAGATCGAGCCGGGCAGCCAATACCCCCAACAGCACCATATTGACGCTCTTTAGGTTTCCCGCTGTTTCCGCCTTTTTCATGCCGTCGATCAACAAAGTACGATAGCCGCCGCTTGCCAGCCTCGATTCGATATCGGCAGGATATTCCGCCTTTCCACCGGCGACGGTGATCGGATCGATGCGGTAATCGTTGACGATGACCGTTGCCTCGTCGGCCAAATAATCGAGCCAGCGCAGCGTCTCTAATTTTTCGAAGGACAGCAGAAACTGAGCTTCGCCGAGCGGAATAACGGGTGAATGAACGGCAGTTCCGAAACGAACATGACTGCTCACCGCTCCGCCCCGCTGCGCCATGCCGTGCACCTCGCTCTGTTTCACGTCACATCCTGCCGCAAGGGCGGCATTTGCCAGCACGTTGCTTGCCGCCACGATTCCTTGGCCGCCGACACCGACAATCAACACATTTATGGTTTCAGCCATTGTTATCCTTCCACATTAACTCGGGTTCGATGAATGGATTCCTTGGGACAAATCTGACTGCACAAGCTGCAGCCGAAACACAGATCAGAATTTATAACCACCGAGCCGTCACGAAGACTCATCGCCGGACAACCGATGCGCAGACAGAGCCTGCATTCGCTGCAGGTGTCTTTGTCGATCGCCATGACGCCGGTGTATTGATGCCGATCCACCAATGCACAAGGCCGCGAGGCAATGATTACCGACACGCCGTCGCAGGCCAGGGCTTCGCCGATCGCTTGTTCGAGAGCCTCGGTTTCGATCGGATCCACGGTGCGGACGTAGGCAGCTCCTACGGCGCGCGCAACAGCTTCGAAATCAAAGACCGGGACCTGCTCTCCCTGCAGCGTTTTGCCGCTTGCAGGATTTTGCTGATGGCCGGTCATGGCCGTAATTCGATTGTCCAGAATAACCACGGTCATTTTGACGCGGTTGTAAACGGCATTCACCAAAGCCGGAATGCCCGCATGGATGAACGTCGAATCGCCGAGCACTGCAACAACGGGGCGATCGGGTTCGAGCATGCGGGCATATCCTTGGGCCATGCCCACAGAAGCTCCCATGCACAACACGGAATCGATGGCGTTTAGCGGCTGCAAAGCGCCCAAGGTGTAGCAGCCGATATCGCTGCTGACAACCGCACGGTGCTTGCGAAGAACCGAAAACACGGCCCGGTGCGGGCAGCCGGCGCACATTACGGGCGGCCGCGCCGGCAGATCGTTGCCTGCCGATTTTTTCGGCACCGTTCCGAAAAAACGGCGGCGCAGAACATCCGGCGATAGTTCTCCGGCCGTGGACTGCAGATCGGTGCCGCGGACCTGCAGTCCCGCCGCTTTGATCTGTTCTTCCATAAACGGTTCAAGTTCTTCGATGACGTACACCTGACGGTGTCGGCTGATGAATTCGGCGATCTTGCGCATCGGCAAAGGGTTGGTCATGCCGAGCTTGAGGAAAGAAGCGTTCGGAAAGACCTCGCGCGCATACGTATAACTGACGCCGGCGGTAATGATGCCGATCTCCGCATCGCCCTCTTCAACGCGGTTCAGCGGTGTGGTTTCCGAATATTCAGCCAAGCGACGCATGCGTTCCAAAAGAACCGTCCTGCGCACGCGGGCATAGGCAGGCATCATGACGTATTTTTGCGCATTCTTGACGTACGGTCGGGTCACGACTGGCTGCGGCTCTTCCAATTCGACAATGCCTTGGCCGTGACAGATTCTAGTGGTCATTCGCAGCATGACCGGTGTATCGAAAGTCTCGCTGATCTCGAAAGCGAGCTTAACGAAAGCCTTTGCTTCTGCACTGGAAGAAGGCTCCAGCATGGGGATTTGGGCAAAGCGGGCGAAATAGCGATTGTCCTGTTCGTTCTGGGAGCTGTGCATGCCGGGGTCGTCGGCAGAGACCAATACCATACCGGCGTTGACTCCGGCATAGGCGGCGGTCATAAGTGCATCCGAGGCTACGTTTACACCCACATGCTTCATCGCTGCCAGCGCCCGTTTGCCGGCAACCGCAGCGCCGTAGGCAACCTCAAAAGCGACCTTTTCATTGACCGACCACTCGGCATAGATTTGCGGATATTGGGCAATATTTTCTAAAATTTCCGTACTGGGGGTGCCGGGATAAGCGGCGGCCACCTGCACACCGGCCTCAAAGGCGCCGCGCGCTACCGCTTCGTTCCCGGAAAACAGCTTTTTCATTCAACCTCCGTTATCTTGCATGATTTGCTTTCGATTATTCTTTTTCGATTCCGCATCATCCGATCAAAAAGGTGTTCACTTACGAAAGATAGACGAAATAAGCTTAAAAACAACAGAGAATTGCCATACCGAATACCAGACAACGCGCAGGCGTCTCGCTTCTGCAGTTGTCGGTTATAAATTTTTCTTTATTTGTGATCGGCTTGTATCGACCGGCTTATAAGGCCTATTGTCTGTTTTTTCCGGTCGATTTAACGACCCGCCGGAGATGTCTGCGCCTTCCCCCAAGGAAACCGACGCAGTGAATATAAGTCAATCAAGGTCAATTGTTCAAGTATTATCGAAAAATGTTAAAAAAGTGTTTGCTTCTTTGACAAGATTTTGATAAGCTTTTTTTGCAATGCTCAGAAAAAGGCGGGTGTTATGGAAGAGAAAACCTTTAGCAGAGGGTACAGCATCGTCATCGT
This sequence comes from Candidatus Zhuqueibacterota bacterium, assembly GCA_034506455.1. GTDB lineage: Bacteria > Zhuqueibacterota > Zhuqueibacteria > Residuimicrobiales > Krinioviventaceae > Fontimicrobium_A. The sequence continues at coordinate 8,272 of JAPDPN010000026.1, forward strand.
GCTGACTGCCTGTGCCATCATTGGGTTCGTCGCCGGTCTGGCCGGTTCCTACCTACTCTCTCAACCGATCTTTCGTCAAGCACAGGTCGCCAAGTTCAAAGAGCTGGACGATTCGATTCAGCTGTTGCAGGAAAAGACGAACGAAATCGACCAGCAGACGCGCCAAGGTCGTGAAGAGCTTGCAAAGCTGAAAGAATCACTGGACGAGCTGACCGGAAAAGCATCGACTTTGCGCTTCACAGCCTCGCATTTCAAAAAGAACCTAGATAACCTGGATCAAAGCCTTTCGATCAGAATGACCAAGCTCGAAAATCGCGCGGCGCAGCTGGAGGAGACGGCCAAGCAGCTGGAGCAGCAATTGGCCGCATATGCCAAAACCATGACGAATTGCGACAACGATCAGAAAGAGCAGATTCGACAACTCAAGCTGCGTCTTGCCGAGCTGGAGAACAAGATTGCGCAAATGCCGCGCACCCCTTAACTCGGGCCTTTGACCATCCGCTGGATCGTTTCGATGCAGGCCTGCGGCGTCTCTACCGTCATGAGTCTGCCCTCTTCCGCCTCTTGGGCAAAAAGGGGCGCCGTCGACCAGCCCAGCAAAATGACGGTCTTGCCGCTCTTCAGCGCCAAAGCGACCTCTGAAATGGTTCCGGCGCCGCCGCGGCAGGCAACTATGACGTCACTGGAGAGGACGTTGATCACATTGCGAGCCGATCCCATGCCGGTTGCCACGGCAATATCGATAAAGGGATTGGCTTCGTCGGCATCAGGTCCTGGCAATATACCGATCGTGAGGCCGCCGCGGCGCTTTGCGCCTTCCGCCGAAGCGCGCATGATGCCCGCATCGCGGCCGCCGTTGAGCAGAATCCACCCCTGTTCGGCAATCAGCTCGCCCAACTGCTCCGCCTGCTCGTAATCCTGCCGAGAAACTCGGGCCCCGCCCATCACGCCTATCACGAATTTACGCACGCTTGTACCTCCGTCATACGTCTCCCTGCCAATTGGCCGCAGGCGGCGTTCACATCATGTCCTTTGCTCCACCGTACCGACAAACCGGCATGCAGCGGCAGGAGCCATTGGGCAAATTGATTCACCCGCTCCTCATCGGGCCTGCGAAATTCCGCCGTTGTCGGGTTATAGGGGATGAGATTCAGTTTGCTCGGGATTCTTTTTACGATTCTTTTCAAGGCTTCGGCGTGTTCGCGGCTGTCGTTAACGTCGGCAAACAGCACGTACTCGAACGTCAGAATCTTGCGTGACTTTCCGGCATAATACTCGGCAGCCTTCAGCAGAACGTCCAAGGGATAGCGTTTGGCAATCGGCATCAAGGCGGCGCGCTGCTCTTGAAACGGTGAATTCAAGGAAACGGCCAGTCGATACTTTCGACCTTCATCCGCATAGCGAATCATCTGATCGGCAAGTCCGGCAGTGGAGATGACGATGCGCCGCGCTCCGATGGCCAGGCCGTTATAGTCGCTCAACAGATCCGCCGCCTCCATCACATGCTCATAATTTGCCAGCGGCTCGCCCATCCCCATAAAGACGACGTTGGTGATCGGCTGCGGCCGATCGCGCATGATGAACATGACCTGCTCGATGATTTCCCCGACCGTCAGATTGCGCTGCAGACCGAGCCGCGCCGTGGCGCAGAAACGGCAGTTCAGCCCGCAACCGGCCTGGGAGGAAACGCAGACCGTGTGCCGCGGCGGATCCGGAATATAGACGCTCTCGATGTGGCGTCCGTCGCGCAGGCGAAAAAGATATTTGATCGAACCGGAAGATGATCGGTCGTCGCGTTCCACCAGTTCCAGCTGACCCCACTCGACCGTTTCGCTCAGCTTTTGTCGAAGCGCTTCCGGCAGATCTGTCATCTCTGCAAAGGAGGCGGCACGGCGTCGATAAAGCCATCGGTAAAGCTGGCGACCGCGATAGGGCTTTTCGTCGAGCTGCCGCATCAGCTCGATGCATCCGGCTTCGTTTAAACCGATGAGCGTTTGTTTTTCAACGAATCTTTGCATCATACTAAAGTTAGCAATTTTTGCCTCGCTTTGCAACTCATTCACTCGCCGGGCGTTATTGACTTTCAGACGAGAAATCTGTACTTTGATATAATGCAAATCGGAGGTAGAATGAATCCCCAGTTTCACAATCCGGAACGCGATACGGAAAACATTCAGGCGCTAAGGGCGGCGCACGACCGCATTGTCAACGAGATCGGCAAGGTGATCATCGGACAGCGCGCCATCATCGACGAGCTCTTGATTTCGTTGCTTTCACGGGGTCATTGTCTTTTGATCGGCGTGCCCGGCCTGGCCAAAACGCTGCTGATCAGCACGCTGGCCAAGGCTCTCGATTTAAAGTTCAGCCGCATTCAGTTTACACCCGACCTTATGCCGTCGGACATTACCGGCACCGAGGTCATCGAGGAGGATCAGACGACCGGTAAAAGAGCGTTCAAGTTTGTCAAAGGACCGGTTTTCGCCAACATTGTTTTAGCGGACGAAATCAACCGCACGCCGCCCAAGACCCAGTCGGCTCTGCTGCAGGCGATGCAGGAGCATGAGGTCAGCATTGCCGGAGAGACTTTTAAACTTGAAGAGCCCTTTTTTGTTCTGGCAACACAGAATCCGATTGAACAGGAAGGCACCTATCCGCTGCCGGAAGCGCAGCTCGACCGTTTTATGTTCAACCTGTGGGTCGACTATCCGAATGCGGAAGAGGAAGAAGAAATCGTTCGGACAACCACAAGCGCCGGAGAAGTTCGTCTCGAACCGATTCTCAACGCGGCGGAAATCATCGCCTTGCAGCAGCTGGTACGCCGCGTTCCGGTGGCCGACAATGTCATTCGCTATGCGGTACAGCTCGTCCGCCGCACTCGTCCCAAGAGCGCAGATGCGCCGAAATTTGTGCGCGATTGGATCAGCTGGGGCGCAGGTCCGCGTGCCTCGCAGTACTTGATTCTGGGCGCCAAAACGCGCGCCGTGCTCGACGGCCGGCCGACGCCCGACATTGCCGATGTGCAGTCGGTCGCCAAACCCGTGCTTCGACATCGCCTGGTGACCAATTTCAATGCTGAGGCCGAAGGGGTCACCGCCGGAGACATCATCGACATGCTGATGCGGGGAGAGTAACCATCGACGCCGTCAAAGACACCGCCGGGTTGGAATTTCTGCAGCCGCAGATCGTTTCCAAACTCGGTAATCTCGAACTGATCGCCCGACTTGTCGTCGAGGGCTTTATCACCGGCCTGCACAAAAGCCCCTACCACGGGTTCAGCGTCGAATTTGCCGAGCACCGGCCTTATATGCCGGGGGACGAAATTCGTCATATCGATTGGAAAATCTACGCCAAGACCGACCGCTTTTTCATCAAACAGTTCGAAGAGGAAACCAACCTCAAAGCCTATCTTTTGCTCGACGCATCTGCCTCCATGGGCTACACTTCGCATGCGATCACCAAGCTGCGTTACGCCGCCATCATCGCCGCGGCGCTCACGTTTCTCATGCTGCGGCAGCGTGACGCCGTCGGCCTGGTCACTTTTGATCAGGTCATCCGCACCCTCCTGCCGCCGCGCTCCGTACCTTCTTATCTCTCTGTGATCCTCAAAGAGCTGCAGAACACCGCCGCGGGCTCTTCGACGCGCATCGCTGCGGCTTTGCATCAGACTGCCGAGCGCCTTCACCGCCGCGGCTTGATCATCCTGCTCAGCGACCTCTTGGACGAGCCGCACGAAATCCTTGCCGGGCTCAAGCATTTTCGCCACAAAAAGCACGAGGTCATTGTCTTTCATCTCCTCGACCCGCTGGAAATTACGTTCGACTTTCGCCAGGACGGCTTTTTTCAAGATATGGAGAGCGGCGAGACGCTGCCCACGCAGCCCTGGCATGTGCGCAGCGAATATCGGCGGCTGGCTGCACAATTCATCGAAGAGATGAAGCGCGAGTGCCTTTCGCACCGCATTGATTATGTGACGGTACGAACAGATGCCCCGCTCGACCGCGTATTGCTGGAGTATCTCATCAAGCGCAAGCGCATCGGCGGCTGAGGGAAAAGCAAATGAACGCCATGCTGAAATGGCCGATTGCCATTCTGGTGCTTGGACTTTCGGCAGCCGTTTTTTTATGGCTGCGTGGGCGGAAAAAGATGCGCTTTCAAAGCCGTCTGGCCGCTCTCTTTTTTCTATTTTCCGTCATTCCGACCGCCCTCTTTTCTTTCCTCTTTGCTCAGCTGCTGCTGCAGACTGCTGATACGTTCATCATTTCGGATCTCGACCGCACCCTCACCCTGTCGCTGGACGTCTTGAAGAGTCGACTGCAGCATGAGGGGCGATGTTTTCTCGCATCGGTAAAGCGGCGTGAAGATTTCTCGCCGGCCAATCTGCAGGCATTCGGTTTTGCCTACGGCGGCGAAATTTCCGGCCGCAGCGTCTTTTTACAGAAAACCGAAGCCGCGCCCGACCTGGATCCGCGCTCTTTTCTCCGGTTGAGTCCGCAAGACCAGGAGCGGCTGCTGCAGGATGGTGAATTGGTCTCCCGCGGCGGATCAACCTATTTCGAAACCTATGTTAAAGTCGACTCGGTCGTGCGCTTTGTCGGCCTTCGATTGCCGGATCCGCTCGTCGAAGCCAAGGACGCCATGAGCCGCACCCTGCGACAGGCGGCCGCCCTTTTGGTCATGCGCGAACGCATGCTGCAGCAAAAGACCATCTGGGGGCTCGCCGCCCTGCTGCTCCTCGGCTTGGGAGGACTGGCGATTCTGCTGGCCGGCCGAGTTTCGCGTGACGTCAGTACGCCCATTCTGCGTCTGACCGAAGGCATGAAACGAATCGGCGCCGGTGATTTGTCTCATAGAGTCGTGGTGGAGGCAAAGGATGAGATCGCCTTTCTCGTTAAATCCTTTAACCGCATGACCGAGGAGCTGCGCATCAGCCGCGAGCAGCTGCAACGGGCCGAACGCGCTGCCGCCTGGCGCGATGCCGCCCGCCAAATCTCGCACGAAATCAAGAATCCTTTGACGCCGATCGAATTTTCTCTCTATCGGCTGGAAGAGGGACTCAAGACCTCCCCGCAGACCGAAGAGCTGCATCAGGCGCTGGCTTCACTGCGCAAGGAAATCGGCTCCATCCGTCGTTTGGCCGAGGCGTTTTCCCAGTTTGCCCGCATGCCGCATGCCGTTTTCAAGCTATGCGATTTAGCCGAAATCGTTCGTTCGACTGTTGATCTGTTTCGCCTCAACAGCACTATCGAAATAGTCTCGACGGTGGAAGAAAAGTTGCCTCCGCTTTCACTCGATGAACAGCAGATCCGCAGCGTCGTCACCAATCTGATCAAGAACGCCGTTGAGGCGTCGCCGCCTGGAGCAAAAGTATTCGTCAACGTATTTCAGGATGAGGCGAGAAACGGCGTTGTCGTCCAGGTGATTGATCACGGCTGCGGCATGGATGAGGAAACGCGCAATCGGATTTTCGACCCCTATTTTACTACCAAAGCCGGCGGCTCGGGTATCGGTCTCTTTTTAGCGCAGCGCATCGTCGCCGATCACGGGGGCAGTATAGATGTCCAAAGCCGCAAAGGTGAAGGCTCGACCTTTAACGTCTTTTTCCCTTATAAGAAACCGGCAATCCAGGAATAAAAAAAGCCCCGTCGTTTTAGGACGGGGCTTTATTTTTATCGCACTAACAGCCGGTCACAACCTTTTTTGCCACACCCTAATCGCGCGCAATTCTATTTCACTAAGGCGATCTTGCGGCTGAGTTGAATCGGCATGCCGCGGCGTCCGGTCGTGTCCAGTCGGATCATATAGACGCCGCTGGGAACGATATTGCCGGCGGTATCAGTGCCGTCCCAAACAACCGTATGGCTGCCGGCCGGCTGCACGCCTTCAGCCAGCACCTTGATTACCTGACCCTGCATGTTGTAAACCGCCATGCGGATATTTGCCTCGCGGTGCAGCCGGAAGGGAATGGTCGTCGACAAATTGAAGGGATTGGGATAGGCGGTCAAAAGTTCGAATTCGGTCACCATTTTGCCGACGGCATCGATGTACTTGGATTTGACGCCCGTGGCGGACTTGTCGATGACGCTGAATCCGTCTAGATAAATGGTCGTGGTATTGCCGCCGACGTTGACGCGAAAGTTGTTGGTCGGATCGGTGCGGGTGGCTTCGAATTCGATCGGCCCGTAGAGGTTGGCGCCGTCAATTTCAACGGACTGCCACAGCTGAGCAGCCCAAGGCGCTTGATTCTCCTGCATGCCGACATCGATGGTCTTTTTAACATCGGCATCGGCAAAGAACCAGATTTCATAGACGTGGCCTGAATCAAGCGGGCAGGTTTGATTGAGCTGGATGTGCCAAGTCGCGCTTCCGCCGTTGCTAATCTCAATCATCAAATAGTTTGGATCGTCAAAATAAGCCTCGGGCACTACCGTCGCCGTAGCCTGCGCCCCTTCGTTCAGTTGCAGTATCCAATGGGTGAGCTTGGTATCGCACTCAAAGCTGCCGTTGAGAAGCTTCTCGCCGTTCGAAACCGGCCCGGCGCGGAAAGTGATGGGATCCGACCAAACGATGTTGTTATTGGTATCTTTGAGCTGAGCCTGCAGGGTATATCGGCCGCGCTGCAGATTTTTCCATACATATTCCCAAGGCTCTTTTCTCACAAGCCCGCGCGTTAGACCGTTGTAGAACAGCCGCAGCTCTTTGATCGTCTCGCCGGTTGTCTTGACGTCAAAAGTAATGGTAATGTCTTGACAAGGGGCGATGACGGCGCCGTTGGGCGGATAGGTAATCGCAACCGACATTTCCGCTTTTGCCGTTATCGGCAAAAAGCTCAGCAACGCAATTACCATGATCATCCATAGCAATTTAGACGACATAACGGACTCCTTTCTTTTAGATTAGACCATCGAACTACGGATCGATGAGTCATCGATCCGTAGTTTGTTCTCTCGCATAATTAAAAATTGTCGTACGGCAAACTGAAATGGAGACGATCGCTTGCCGCATACCGAAAGCAGCGCACCGCTGCTCAGCAGCTGCCTGAGAGAAGCAGCGGGGCGATCGGGATCAAATTCGCCTTCCATCAAACAGGAATAGGAACCTGTCCATTTTTCTTCGCCGCGAAAAGGCAAAGGATCAGAGCCGCAGAGCAGACGAAAACCGTTCTTCTCTGCTTCTCTCATCAAATGCGGTTTCGGCCAGCCGAGCGGCCTCATGGTGGTGTCGCTGATCAGCAGTTCCGACGGCGAAAAGTCGCGCAACACTTGTTCGACTATCCGACCGCGGTTACCCCACCACTTTCCCGGCGCCCAATTGACGGCCGCAATTCCGCCGGCTTGGCGGACGGCATGAACCGCATCTTTGGCATCATAAAAACCATCCGCCGCATAAAATCGGCAAAGCAGAGCGCAAATTTCCAGGCGCTCTCGAGTGACGTATTGGCGGCCGGCAGCAATCCGCAACATCGGCGCATCCGAACGACGGTCGATCACCGCCAACGATTCCGCTTCCGCCGTCGGCAGAAATCGATAGACGGCGCTCTCGTAATCAAGCGCTTTGGAGAAAAACGAACAATCCTGCCGCTCGGTCAGCAGCCAAATCTTGACCGACTCCTCTCCGCCTTCATCCTTACACCGACTATTGCGGAAATTAGCGAGAGAGCAGCCGATCATCCGATCGACGTTGAACATCGGGTAAACATGGACATGCCCGTCGATCTGGAGACGTTTCAGCATCGTGGTCTTCACAAAAAAAAATAGCAAAAAAAATCTTCATTTTGCAATTTAAAATTTTGTCTAAAGCCGATTTTCATCGGTCGGCAAAGACCGGCAGAGGATAACAACAAATCAGGGCTGATAAATAGTTATCGATCTTTTTTCAGCCCATCAAAAAAGCTGCGGGGCTGCACTTTCAACAAAATTTTTGGCAAAAGAAACTACTAAAACGGAAGATCCGGCCGCCTTGTGCCTTTAATTGCTTTTGTTTGTTCCCGAGACCAAGCCTCAGCCATATTTAAAGCTTGCAAAAAAGCTGAGCAAATAATACTTTTTTGCGATGAATAAAATTTATACCGCCGTCTATTTTTGGCAAAAAAGAGCTCTCTACTTGGCAGCGACGTCGCGGGGAATCTGCGTCGTCAGCTTTAATAAAGACCGGTTCGAATCCTATCTGCGCGCCAAAGGATCGATTAAAGAGAGCAGCAATCCGTTGATCGACCGCTTGGTCGCTTGCTTGGACAACTATTTTGCAGGCAAAAGGGAATCATTTGATCTGCCGCTGGACTGCGAAGGCACGGCTTTTCAAAAGGCTGTCTGGCATACGGTTCGGCAAATCCCTTATGGGAAAGTGCAGAGCTACAGCGAAATTGCTGTGAAAAGCGGCAAACCGGCTGCGCTGCGGGCGGTCGGCGCCGCCAACGGTGCCAATCCGACGCCGATTATTGTGCCGTGCCATCGCGTCGTCTGCAGCGATCTGCGCTTGGGCGGTTACCGCGGCGGCATCGACTTGAAACGCGCGCTGCTCGAACTCGAGGGAGTTGTGCTCGAACCGTGCGGACAAAGGATCTTGAAGAACGGAGAAAATCGACACGTTAGCGGTCGCCTCGATCTTGACGATGCCGACGACTGCAAAACGGGCGGCCTTGCATCCCATTCAAATAGGTGATTTGGAAATCATGACCTTTTGCGACGACCAAGTCTATACTGTGCAGTTCTGTCGTTCCTTAAGCGTCGAACAAACAAGCATTGTTTGGACGCCTGAGCCCATGACGCTGCCCACGGCGCTGACCGAGGAAATCGAGCGTTATTGGGCGTCGCTGTCAAAGGAATACATCTTTAACGGCGGCGTGGTCCGGTTGGACAGTTGGGAGCTGACCGATGATCACTTGACGCTGCACCTGCGGCCGTCCGACTACCGCACTCTTCTTTATTCTAACAGTCGAACAGAGGCCATCGTGCGGGACTGGGGGACGGAGCGGCTTTCGCGGGCGCTGGGGATCAGCGCCGTGCTGACGAGCCGCGACGATCGGCTGTTCTTTATTCGCCGCAGCGAGCGCGTCGGCGAGTTCCCCGGCGCCTGGGACGTCTTTGGCGGCCACATCGAACCGCCGTCTCTCGGCGAGCCCGATGTTTTTTCGGCAATGACCAAAGAGCTGGAAGAAGAAGCAGGCCTCGAGGCGGCAGAAATCGAACTGCGCATCATCGGATTAATCGAATCGACACCGAATCGGAAACCGGAACTCATTTTTTCGGCCCGCAGTCTGCTCGACAGCGAACAAATCAGGGCGCGGGCGCTGAGGGCCTGCGACCGCAAAGAATATTCGCTGTTGTCCGACATTCCGTGTCGGCGCGAAGCTCTGGCCGAGCTTCTCAGCGACCCGCACAAAAGTTGGAGCCCTTCGGCTTTTGCCTCGCTGGCTTTGTATTATGAACAGATCGATTGAACAAGATGGAAGATGAGGAAGGAAAATGAACGAAACGGCAAAAGGAACCCTAATGCGGGAGAAACCGCTTAAATCGCGGCATCCGGACGTCAACCGCGTAATGATCGCAGGCAAGCTGCTGCACGATCCTCCCTTGCGGCACACGCGCAAAGGCATTCCGGTGACCAATTTCATTGTCGTGACTCAACCGGAGCCGCAACCCCAAAAGATCGAGGGCCTGGAGCGGGAGCCCGTCTATGTCAGTGTGGTCGTTTGGGCCAAACAGGCGCAGGAATGCGCCAAGCACCTGCGTAAAGGCAGCGCCGTCGTCATTATGGGCGAGCTGCAGTCGATGCCCAACGCCCGACCGGAAGAGCATTTCTGCCCGGTGCAGATCAGCGCGCAATGGATCCAATATTTGGAAAAAGGCAGCTTTTACCGGATTGCCGGCAGTGAGAACGGCGAGAGCCGCGAGGAAGAACAGATACAGGAAAACGAAGCGGAGGCTCAATAACCGAGCACGCTGCGCATGCCGCCGCGCTTTTCTACTTTGATGTCTTTGAACATCGGCGATTTGATGCTGAGCCGCGCATAGATGCGCCTGCCCGGTCCGGTGGGCACCCAGTCGATGATCGCCTCCCAGCAATGAAGGTCACGGTAAAAGCTGAATCGATGGTGAGAGATCTCCCGTTTGGCGAGATCATAATGCGCGCTGTAGCCGATGCGCCAATTGCGGCTAAGATTCATTTCCAACCCCGAGACGTCCAGATAGTACCTTTTTTGCGGCCGTGCCGGGTTGAAGCGGTTTAGGTTAAAGTTGAAATTGAGATTCATCCGCCAGGGAATGGAAAGCGAACGACGCACCCGATCGAGTTCCGACTTGACCTCGCTGCGGTAGATTTCTTCTTCCATCACCCCTAATTCCTGCTCGCCCATTTCCGATAGTCGCCGCTCGCCGTAGGTTCTCGGCATCTCTCTTTCCTGCAGACGTCCGCCTCCTTCGCCTTTGCCCTGGAGTCGAAGACGAAAATTGAGCCGAAAATCGGTCATGCGGGCAAAGGCCAGGTGCTTCCAACCGTCGTTTTCCCATAAATAGTCATCCGTCAACGTGCCGAGCCTCGATCCGCTGTTGACAAAGCGATAAAAGCTGTGAGACATATCGGCACTGACGCTCAGATTCTGCATCGGATTGGCGGTCAAAGAGGTGCGGAGGTCGCTGAGCTTGTTCTTTTCCGCCCGCATGTTGTAGCCGGTATTGAAATCCAAATTGAACAGGTCGATTTTCTGCTCCTTCTTTCCCTCTCCTTTTTTCATCTGAAACAAGTTGCGTACGCTCAAGCTTATGACGCCGCTGCCGTAACTCGGCGTACCAAAGCCGAAGCGATCCTTTTTGACTGTGGTGCCGTCCGGTTTTTCGATGACCTGAAAGTATCCCCACTCCGGCCTGGAAAAGTCGGGAGCGTAGGAAAAAGTCAGCGCCGGTGTAATGACATGACGGAACGAGCTGATGTCGCCGATCGTGACCGGAAATACGCCGTAGACTTTGGTATTTGCCGAAGCATTGTAGGTAAAAGTACGACGCGCAGCAAAACCGGGCTCCTTTTCGCTAATGATTTTTTGGGTCTCCTCATCATACGAATAGGAGAACGTCTCATTGAACCAGTCTTCCCGATAGTTGAGCGAATGGTTGAGCAGCAGCCAGCCGAAAAACTTTTTCGGACTGTTTAGGGATAGGGAAAGATTGTGACTGACGCGGCGGGTCACCTCGGTCTGCTTGACGGTGTCGCGCACCATGGTCGTCAGCGGATTGCCGAACGCATCGGTCGTCTCCACCTGACGATCGACAAAGGAAAGGTATTCCCGCTCCTGATTCAATAAAGTCGAGTTGTAAGAGTAATATAGCGACTCGTACCAACGCGAGGGGCCGCCGCGTCGCTTCGGCTTGAAAATCTCCGATTGTCCTTTGCGGAACGAAACCTGGGGAAAAACGACGGTTTGAACGTCGTCCTGAATGTCGTAGGACTGCGAAACGTTGACGCTCAGACTCAACTTTTGCTTGGACCAGTTTTTCGTCAAGGTGGCGTTGGAGCGGAGTTCGCGGTTGAGGCGCGTGTCGAGGTCGGTGCTGAAATTTTTGTAAAAATTTTTATCGCTGACGAAATTGCCCTGCGCCGTAAACCGCGCCGAGGGGGACAATTCCTGCGAGTGGTCGATGTTGAGGTCCCATCGCCGCATTTTAACGCCGGTTTCAAAATTCTTGCGGGTAAATGAGCCGGAGATCGTGCCGTTGAGCAGATAGCGCACCGAATAATTGGCTCCGCCGCGGAAAAGAAAGCCGGAGCGTTCGAAAAAGTCGACCGATCCCTTGGCATCGAAATAGTCGTTCGGCGCCCAGTAATAACCGATGTCCCGCAAATATCTTCCTTCCTGGTAACTGTAGCCGAAATGCGGGATGAGAACGCCTGAGTGACGACCTTTCTTGTTCGGAAAAATGATGAACGGCAAAGCGAAAACCGGAATTTCACCCAGGCGCAACACTACCGGTTTGGCGATCACCTTGTCGTTGGGAATCATTTTCATCCGCCGTGCCTCGAAACGAAAGTGCGGTGCGCTGTCCAAATCGCAGGTCGTGTAACGGGAATTCGAAATATTGAAGGTTTTGGGATCAACCCGTTTGATCTGTTGTCCCACGTATTTGCCGCCCTCAACGTCGGATCGGCCTTTGATGACCCGTCCTTTTTCGGTGCGATAGTTGTAGATCATTTTGGCGCCGACCATTTGCGTGCCGCCTTCCGAGAGAACCGGCTCGCCCACCCACTTGACTTGCCGGACAGAATCCTGTCCAGCCGGATCGCTCTTTACCCACACCGTATCCGGCAGCGGTTCCGCAATGATCAATCGCGCGTCCCAGTCGAGGGTTATCTGAGCAGCCTTTAAGGACATATCCTTGTAACGTACGACCGCATCGCCGATCAGGTAAGATTTACGTTCAGCCAGATCGTTGAAAATAACTTTGGCTTCGTAAAAAACGGTGGTGTCGATGTCGCCTGATTTGGTTGAGGCTTTGGCTGTTTCAACTTTAACGGCGAGCGTATCGGCGGCTACGGAATCGGCTTTGCTTGTCTGCGGCATCGACAAGCCGGCGGACAGTTCCGTGAGAATGAAAAGGCAAATTAAACTGATCTTTCCGGGTGATGACAAGGTCAAAGACTCCCTGCGTAGGCTATCGCTGTCGATTGGGCCATAGTCGCAAAAGACGCTCGCGGATTTTCTGCTCCACCCCGTTCTCCGTCGGCCGATAAAACACTTGGACGGATTTTTCATCGGGAAAATAGTTCTGTTCGACGAATCCGCCGAAATCGTGGGGATAGCGATACCCCGCGGCATAACCGAACTGCTTCATAAGTGAGGTGGGCGCATTGCGCAGATGCAAAGGGACGTCCGCCGGAGATCCCTTTTGCAGCTCTTCGGTCGCCGCTTCGATCGCCAGGTAGGAGGCATTGCTCTTGGGGGCCGAGGCCAAATAAGTCGTCGCCTGGGCGAGCACGATTCTCCCTTCCGGCATGCCGATGACGTCCACCGCCTGGAACGCTGCCGTGGCGATCAGCAAAGCATGAGGATCGGCATTGCCGATATCCTCAGAGGCCAATATGATCAGCCGCCGCGCAATGAACTTGGGATCCTCGCCGCCGTCGAGCATTCGCGCCAGCCAGTAGAGCGCCGCATCGGGATCAGATCCGCGCACGCTCTTGATAAAGGCGGAAATCACATCGTAATGGTACTCGCCGCCCTTGTCGTACAGCAGCGAGCGCCGCTGCATGGCTTCTTCGATCTGCGTCCGATCGAGGATTCTTTTCCCCTCCGCGTCCGGAGGCGAGGAAAGCGCTGCCAGCTCCAACGCCGTGAGCAGATTGCGGGCGTCTCCGCCGGCCAACATAATCAACGCCTCGCGCGCCTCGGCGGTCAATTCCACTTTCAGTTCCTGCAGCTCTGCATCTTTTTCAAGCGCCCTTTCGAGCACCTGGCTTAATTCCTCCCTGCTCAAGGCTTCCAGCTTGTAGACCCGGCAACGCGACAAGAGTGCGGAAATGACTTCAAAACTGGGATTCTCGGTCGTGGCGCCGATCAGCAACAAAGTCCCATCCTCAACGGCATGCAGCAGCGCGTCCTGCTGCGCTTTGTTGAAGCGGTGGATTTCATCGATAAACAGGATGGTTCGCCGGCCGCGGCGCCGGTTTTCACGCGCCGCGTCGATGATTTTACGCACCTCGGCAACCCCGGCCGTCACGGCGCTGATCGAGACGAATTCCGAGTCGGTTTCCGCAGCGATGATGCGCGCCAACGTGGTTTTGCCGACGCCCGGCGGTCCCCAAAAAATCATTGAACCCGGCCGCCCGCTCTCGACGGCGCGCCGCAGCACTTTGCCTTCCCCCAGAAGATGACGCTGGCCGATAAACTCGACCAACTTGGTCGGCCGCAATCGTTCCGCCAGCGGCGGACGCACGCGTTCTTCCTCGCCGAACAAATCCATCGCTTTGTGCCTCATTGCGCCAATTTATCGAAATGCCGGCGGAATTGCAAGGTACAAAATCCAACCCATCGCCAAGAGCGGCATCTATTTTAAAGGATATTGACAACACGAAAAGAAATGCCTAAATTATTACGAATTTCATCATTTTTTTCAATATTAGTAAGTTTGGACAAATAATGTCATATCAAGCGAATTCGGAATCTTCACCGCGGCTGGAGCTGCTTCTAAACGCGGCTCGGGAATTGTTCTATCGCTATGGAGTCAGGCGCGTTACCGTAGAGGAAATCTGCGCCAAAGCCGACGTCAGCAAAATGACGTTCTACAAGTTCTTTGACAACAAGGCCGATTTGGTCAAACACCTGCTTTCGAGGATGATTGCCGAAGGGGAAGGCAAGTTTTCGCAGATTATATCGAGCGATGCTCCCTTTGCCGAAAAGATCCGGCAGTTGATCGACCTCAAACTGGATTTTATGAGGGAGATGAGCTCCGAGTTTATGCTCGAAATACTCAACGGCTCCCTTCCGGAAGTACAGCCTCTGGTTGAGGAGGCGTCCCGCAGGCAGCAGGAGCAGTTCTTAAATTTCGTCAGGCGCTCTCAGGAGCAGGGTTATATCCGCAAAGATTTGCACGTCGGATTGCATCTTTATCTGCTCGATCGCTTTACCGAAATGGTCAATGATCCTCGGCTGCTGCAGCTTTACCCTTCGCCGGCCGAGTTGGTCAAAGATCTGCTCAATTTCTACTTTTACGGCATCTTGAGCAGGCCATGAAGATTCGAATGCGACTGCTGCTTCTCGCACTTTTATCTATGCCGGCACTGTACGGTGCCGACATGAGCTTCAGCGGTCAGTTCTCCGGCTGGGCGCTCGGTAACGCGGAGAGAGGAGGCGCCCAAGTCGGCTTTCATTACCTGCCGGAAGCCTTCGGCGGCTCCCCGCTTGCCTCGGCCCGCCTTGACGGCACCCTTTCCCTACACCTGCGCGGGGACTATCGATTTTCCACACATGAAGGAAAATCATCCGCTCAAGTCTATCGTGCGTGGGTGCGCTGGTCTACCGATCGTTTCGAGGCCAGATTCGGATTGCAAAAGCTGGATTTTGGTTCGGCGCTGCTGCTGCGGCCGTTGATGTGGTTCGATTCACTCGATCCGCGCGATCCGCTGCATCTCACAAGCGGCGTCAGCGGCGGCATGGTGCGCTGGGTTTCTCCACGCAACATCGTGATACAGGGCTGGGCGCTGCTCGGCAGCGGCAAACCGAAGGGACTGGAATTGTTTCCATCGCCCAGAAATTCGGTAGAGTTCGGCGGCAGAGTTCAGTTCCCCACACCAAAGGGCGAGATCGCCGTTACGGCGCATCGTCGCAAGGCGGAACTGCCTTTCTCCCTTTTTGCGCATAGCGGTTCGAAGACGGCTGAAAACCGCCTGGCCGTGGACGGCAAATGGGATCTCGGCGTCGGCCTTTGGTTCGAAGCCGCCCGAGTGCAGCCGGAAACTCGTATCGCCGGAATCGGCACACAAAAATTCTTGACGGTCGGAACGGATTATACCTTTCCGCTCGGCAATGGTCTTCACGTGCTGCTTGAAGAAATGTGGAGCACAATTGATCTCAATCTGCCTAACGTCGTCGAAAATCACCGGTTTGCCGCGTTTCAGGCGGATTATGCTTTCAGCCTATGGGATCAATTTGCCGCTATTTACTTTTTCGATCAGCAACGCAAAGAACTTTATCAATATTACGTCTGGCGAAGAACATACGATAACTGGAGCATAAACCTTGCGCTCTTGGCTTCTCCCAAAACTGCAGCTCTGCCGTTTGCGCGTACGGAAAATGCTTTGCCGTTTCAGGGAAATTGCCTTTTTTTGATCATTGTTCTGAATCATTAACAATCGAGGCCAAAATGACGGAAAGCCGTAACGATGCATTGGTCATTTTAGAAGAAATTACAAAGCGCTATCCGATGGGGCTGGGGCAGACTTTGTCGGCTTTGCGGGGCGTTACGCTGCGCTTTATGCCGGGCGAGTTTGCCGGTGTTGTCGGACCCAGCGGTTCCGGCAAAACGACACTTTTAAACATCATCGGTTCACTGGATACGCCGAGCAGCGGCCGTGCGGTCGTCATGGGCCGAGACGTCAGTCGCCTGACGCCGCGGCAATCGGCAGAGCTGCGCAATCGTCACATCGGCTTTATCTTTCAAACGTTCAACCTGCTGCCGGTTTACACGGCATACGAAAACGTCGAGTTTCCTTTGCTGCTCCTTCACGTTCCGGCAGCCGAACGCAGACGACGTGTGATGGAGGCCTTGGAATCGGTCGGGTTGGCCGACCGCGCCGACTCCCGACCGGCACAGCTTTCCGGCGGCCAATGTCAGCGCGTGGCCATCGCGCGGGCAATCGTCAAAAAGCCGGAACTGATCCTGGCCGATGAGCCGACCGCCAATCTCGACGCCGAAAACTCGCACCTCATCCTGCAATTGATGAAAAAATTGAACCGCGAAACCGGTGCGACATTTATCTTTTCCACCCACGACGACAAAGTCATTCGCTACTTGGAGCGAAAGATTACCCTGGAGGACGGCAGAGTCATAAAAGACGAAGCGACGACGCAGGCCCAAGGCCTTGCAGACTCCTTTTAAGCGGAGAACGTTGGTATGATGGTGCTGAAATTAGCCGTGAAGAATTTAGCAGGGGCAGGTATCCGAACCTGGCTGAACGTGGCCGTGCTTTCCATTTCCTTTGTGGCGATCATTTTTTTGCAGGGCCTCTATAACGGCATGAACGAGCAGGCCTCTCGGGCTCTCGTCGACACCTTTTACGGTGGCGGCCAATATTGGCATAAAAACTATGATCCTTATGACGCCCTGACCCTAGACGACGCACATGCGCCCTTGCCGCAAGCGCTCAAATCGATGATCGATACCGGCCGGGCAGTACCGATTTTGATCTCCCAAGCGGCAGCCTTTCCCAACGGCCGTATGGTTTCCCTGCAGCTCAAGGGCATTCCGGCGCGGGAAACCTTCCTCGCCATTCCCTCGGCGGCTTTGCAGGACGATTCAGGCGAAATCCCGGCGCTGATCGGCACGCGCACGGCGAAAAAGCTCAAGCTGAACGAAGGTGACTATTTGACTGTGCGCTGGCGCGACCGCAGCGGCGCTTTTGACGCCGTCGATGTCAAGATCGTTCACATCATGAAAACAACCGTGCCGCAGGTCGATGTCGGCACCGTGTGGCTTCCGCTCGATCGTCTGGCGCAAATGCTCGATCTGCCTGACGAGGCCACCCTCGTCGTGATCCGCCCGTCCGCACCTGTCCCTGGAGAATTTGAAGGCTGGTCGTTCAAATCCCTCGATGAACTGCTCAGTGATTTGCGCCAGGTGGTCAAGCAAAAGAGCGCTTCGGCCTCCATTCTCTACCTCCTGCTGATGTTTCTCGGCTTGTTGGCGATTTTCGACACCCAGGTTTTATCGATTTTTCGTCGGCAAAAAGAGATCGGCACGTTGATCGCTTTGGGCATGACGCGCAGTCAAGTGATCGGCTTGTTTACTCTGGAAGGTGCGCTGCACGGCGTGCTGGCGGCATTGATGGGCGCCTTGTGGGGCTTTCCGATCATGGCGACCATGGCGCGCAAAGGCTGGAAACTGCCCGGATATTCCGACGACTTTGGCTTGGCGATCGGCGAACGGCTCTATCCGCTCTATTCCGCCGCGTTGATCATCGGCACAACGCTGCTCGTGCTGATCTCGGTGACGATCGTCAGCTGGCTGCCGACGCGGCGGATCGCGCGAATGAATCCGACCGACGCCCTGCGGGGGAGGCGCAAATGATTCGCTTTCTCATCAAAGGCCTGCTGCGCGACCGCTCGCGCAGTCTCTTTCCGGTGCTGGTCGTAGCCGCAGGCGCCTTTTTGGCCGTATTCGGCTTTTGTTGGATCAAAGGCACGCTCAATGACATTTTATGGGCCAATGCGGCTTTCGACACCGGCCACGTCAAGATCATGACCAACGGCTTTGCCGCAGAAGCCGACCTGCTGCCTAACGATCTCGCACTGATCGAGGTAGACAGCCTGCTTGAATACCTGCGCACCCGCTATCCGTCGATGATCTGGACCTCCCGCACCCGCTTCGGCAGCATGCTCGACATTCCAGACAGCCTCGGCGAGACGCGTGCTCAGGCGCCGGTGATGGGTTTGGCGATCGATTTATCCGAGACGAGTCCGGAACGCCGCATCCTTCATCTGGAAAACGCGCTCGTGCGCGGCCGTTTGCCGCAGCAAAACAATGAGATGCTCATCAGCGAACTTTTGGCGGAGCAGCTCGGCGTATCTCCAGGAGAGGTCGCCACTCTGATCGGTTCCACCGCCTACGGCAGCTTGACGCTGCACAACTTTACCATCGCCGGAACGATCCGGTTCGGTGTAACCGCCATGGACCGCAGCGTTATTCTCGTGGATGAGCATGAAGCTCGCTTGATGCTCGATATGGAAAATGCTTCTTCAGAGATCGTCGGCTATTTTCCCGATTTGCTTTACAAACAGGCGGCGGCCTCAAGCATCGTTGCCGACTTTAATTCGATGCAAACAAATGCCGAAGACAGTCCGCACATGTTTGCCCTTCATGAGCAGAACGAGCTGGAGAGCATGCTGATTTGGATCAATTATTTCAGCGCCATCGTCATCGGCGTGTTTATCGTTGCCATGTCGATTGTGCTGTGGAACGCCGGCTTGATGGGCAGCTTAAGGCGATACGGCGAGTTCGGGTTGCGGCTGGCTATCGGAGAGTCCAAACTGCATGTTTACCAGAGTTTGTTAGCCGAGTCGCTGATCATCGGTTTCATCGGCGGAGTCATTGGAACGGCGCTGGGGTTGGCCGCCGCCTATTATCTGCAGGTCAAGGGACTCGACATTTCGGGCGCCGTCAAAGGCTCGAACATGCTGTTGACGAATGTCATCCGCGCCCAAATTACGCCGGCGGCGCTCTATGTGGGTCTGATTCCCGGCCTCATTGCCCCGCCGCTGGGCACCGCCGTGGCCGGTATCGGCATTTTCAAGCGGCAAACCGCTCAACTGTTCAAGGAGCTCGAAGTATGAACCGTATTGGGATTCTCTCGATCTGGATGCTGACCGCAGTCGTTCAGGCGCAGCCTTCTGCCGAAGACATTCTTCGCCGCGTCGACGCCGTTATGACCTCGGACACGAAAATCGTCGTCTCTAAAATGATCATCCACGGCAGACGCAGCATGAGAATCATCGAGGCCAAGTCCTACATCGACGGCACCCGCCGCGCCTTTACCGAATATCTGGCTCCGCCGCGCGAGGCGGGCACCAAGATGCTCAAACTGGAAGACCAGCTGTGGACTTTTTCTCCGCAGACCGACCGCATCATCAAAATTTCCGGACATATGCTGCGGCAATCGGTCATGGGATCGGATCTTTCATATGAAGACATGATGGAGGATCCGCGGCTGGCGAACCTCTACCATGCCGTTCTTTTAGGAGAAGAGAATATCGGTGATCGCTCATGCTGGATACTGCAGCTCGAGGCCAAGACGGTCGATATTGCTTATCCCTCCCGCAAAATATGGGTCGACAAAGAGAGATATCTGGTTCTAAAGGAGCAGCGCTTTGCCAAAGGCGGTCGCCTGCTTAAAAGCGCCATAGTCGAAGAAGTCAAGCTGCTCGACGGTCGCTGGTCGCCGGTTAAAGCCCGCTTTAAGGACGAACTACAGACCGGCGAAGGAACAGAATTTGTCATTGAATCGATACAATACAACGCCGCCATTCCCGAGCATCTTTTTACCAAGGCGGCCCTGCGCAGATAGGGGTTCAAAGTCTCATCATTCTCTGACAAAAAATTACATTGCCGAACGAAACCTTTTCCGCAGGTCGGCGTCTAAGCGTTTCGAATTTACCGACCGGTAGGTAGAACAAGCGAGGGATTGCACCATCGACGAGAAACAGACCAAAGAGACCATTTTCACCGCAGCGGCGCATCTTTTTGCCGAAAAAGGATTCGACGGCGTATCCATGCGGGAGATTTCGGAGCTTTCGCAGGTTTCGAAACCCACCATCTATTACTATTTCGGCAGCAAGGAGGGGATTTATCGCGAGCTTCTCGCTGCCGGCTTTGCCTATGTTCAGGACAAAATTAGGGAAATAGCCGAGAAAGAGATTTCGGTTAGAGAAAAGCTGGTCGAGTTAACCAGAATGTTTTTTGCCGAATCGATCAAGCACCCTGATTTTGTCAGATTTTTTTTCAACTTGCTTTCATCAGCCCCAACGGACAGAAACCTGCTGTGCGATTTGGACAAACAGAAGGTCGGCGTGCAGCTTTTGGTGCAGATGATCGGCGAAGGCATCCGGAAAGGCGAGTTCGGATCCGGTGTGGATCCGGAATTGGCGGCAGAAATTTTTGGCGGCGTCATCCGCCATTTTGTTCTCATGCAGTTGGCCTCCAAGGAGATCATTCTCAACGACACCTTGGCGGGCAAGATAATCGATTTGTTATTCAAAGGATTGAACGAATAGTTGAATTGAGGCAAGTATGAAACACAGTGCTTGGGTAATTTTTCTCATCGGATTTTTCAGCCTGGCTTCGGCAGAAGAAGAGCTGGTTCTGAC
>JAPDPN010000027.1:0-22434 GCA_034506455.1 Candidatus Zhuqueibacterota bacterium
CGAACAACAAGCCCTCTTCGGGCATTTGGAGGCCGTCAAGTTCCATCTCTTTCCACAAATGCGGGCGAATGCCGCCGTCATACCAATAAAAATCCAGCGGAGGATTTTTGCCGCGCCGCGGAAATTCCCAATGAACGACGCTAGCCTGCGGGAAAGAATCGAGGTTCCGCACCTTTTCCGCCTGGCCGGTCTCGTTGATGCGGCAGAACTCGGACGCCGATGCCTCAACGGAGAGCGGCAGATGCAGATCGAGAATGTGCCAGATTTGAAAGCCGCTGTAATGTCCCATATCGGCCAAGGGACCGCCGCCGAAATCATACCAGCCGCGGAAGCAGGTGTGAGTGTAAATCGGGTGATACGGCCGTTCAGGCGCCGGCCCCAGCCAAAGATCCCAGTTGAATCCGTCCGGAATCGGCGGCGAGTCTTTCGGGCGATCCAGACCCTGCGGCCAAACCGGACGGCGGGACCAATTGTGCACCTCGCGCACTTTGCCGACGGCGCCGGCGTCGATCCATTCGCGCAGCGTCGGGCGTACGGGACTGCCGGCGGCGCAGAACATGTGCGTAGCCAAACCGGTCTCCTCTGCTGCTTGAGCTACGATGCGCGATTCGGCAATGACGTTCGACAGCGGTTTGTGCATGATGACATGTTTGCCCGCCTTTAACGCTTTGTAGGCGATCACGCCGTGCGAGTGATCGGGCGTCATGATCCAAACCGCATCGAGATTTTTCTCATTCGCCAGCATGTCGCGGAAATCCTCGTAAGCGCCGACGCTCTGTTTGCTTCCGCTGCCGTTCTGTTTGGCGTAAAACGTTTCCACAATGTATTGGCCGATCTCCCGACCGCACCGGCAGCCGGTGTCGCCTTCGCCGAATTTGGGCTCCTCGAGATTCCTGCGAATAAGGTTGCGGATTTCGAACCGTCCCCACTCCGGATAATCCTGCGAATTTCGATTGCAGTCGCATACTGCAGTGATGCGGATATTCTCGTTGCGCAGAAAATCCCAGATTTGCCGGAACGCCTGGGTTCCGCAGCCGATCAGACCGACTTGGATCTTGTCGCTGGGCGCGACAAAGCCGGGTCCGCCCAGAACGTGACGCGGGACAATGACTGCAGCCGCAGCGGCCGCCGTCGTGCCGATAAAGCGGCGGCGGTTCATCTTTTTAATCGACATATTGCCTCCTGTATTAAAATCGTCCAATGTTTCGATTGTTCTTGCGAAAACGCGGCCAAGGGCTGGGCGCATAACCGCGACTCGAAGTGCGGAGGGCATACAGGTTACCGCGATTCGGCGGATTTTCGTGATGGGTGCCGATGTAGAGCGTGCCGTCCGCGATCAATGCGCCGGATGACCAATTAAGGCCGAATTCCACGCCGGTGCTCCAATTAAGAGAGCCGTCCGGTTTGAGGACGTAAAAGCGCTGCGTCTCGGCGCCGAAATAGATGCAGCCGTCGGCGCCGACCGTAGGCGTGCAATAGACGTCGTCGGGCAGCCTGCCGCCGCTCGACTCCACGACGAATTCCCACAGTTTGGCGCCGCTTGGCGAAAGGGCGATGACGATCGCCGGAATACCCAATCCGGCTTTGGTGGCAATGTAGACCGTTCCGTCGGCGGCAATCGTCGGCGAGGCGCGCACCACTCGGCCGCTGCCCTCGATCTCGAACTTCCATTTTCTGCTGCCGTCGGGAGCAAAGGCATAGACAAAGCCGTTGAGGTGCCGTTCGGTGCCGATGTAGAGCGTGCCCTCATCGGCAATAGCCGGACAGCCGAACGTCTGTTCTTCTGGAAAATCGAATTTTGCATGCCACTTTAAACTGCCGTCAGGATTAACGGCAAAAAAATCGTCCTGATGAATGGTGATATAGATCGTGCCATCGGCGCCAATGACCGGAGATTGTCTGCAGGTTTGGCTTGGTTGCCACTCACCGAATGGATAAAAGCGCCATTTCAGTCTGCCGGTCGTCGGCTCCAATGCATACAATCCGTCGGCAGGTAAGTAAATAGTCCCGTCGGCAGCCACGGCCGGCATGCGTTGGCCTTGGTCGTAATAAATGGGCTGGGTTACAAATTGGTTGAATTTCCATAAAAGCCGGCCGTCGGGACTAATCGTATAAAGCACAAAGTGCCAATCCTGTACATAAATGACGCCGTCGTTGCCGATGACCGGCGAGTAGGGAATATCGGGGAAATCATAGCGCCAGAGGATTTCGCCGTTTGGTCTGACGGCATAGAGGGAGCCGGTGGGTGAGTGTTCAGGCCGTAGGCCGGTGGTGACATAGATGGTGCCGTCGTCGGCCACGGCGGGGCAGCAGTAATAGACGTGTTTCTCCAGAGGAAGCTTCCAAATCACCTTGTTTTCGCAGGAAGCGGATAGGGTGCGGCTGTGGTCCATGATGATGCGGCCGCTGTCCGACGCTGCAGCGCCGTCAATAAGGACCCGCAGATTTACGGCGCCTGGTTTTAAACGGTAAAAGTAACGCACCGTATCCAAATGTTTAAACGGATGCGCGCCGCTTTCCGGCCAGCCCCACAGCGCGTCGTCTTTGCGTACGTAAAGGGTGTCGACCGTTACATTCGAATTCATGGATTGGTCAGGTGCATTGGGTTTTTTCGTGCAGCCCGAAAAAAGAAATACTGAAAACAGAAGGGACGGAATGCAAACCGATCCGGAAAGCCCTCCGAATCGTTTTTTTGATGAGAATGTTTTTTTCATCTTTTCTCCCTTTCCCAACGGCTTTAACGATGCCTGCAAGATAAGGAGAATCGTATTTTGATTGGAGTCTTGCCGATAGGCGAATCGTTGAAAAGGAGGGACCAATAAAAGGAGGCTGCGGCGCCGGGAAGCAGGGGCTTGGCCTTGCCGTTTTCCGGCTCTATCGGCTCGTGCACAGGAGTTGCCTTTATAAAGTGTTCATGCAAATTCGACCTTAAAATATTGTGCATTTTTCTGGAAAGCAAGAGCAAACAAATTCAGCCTTGTTGTCAAATTTGCAAAAAATGTCCTTGTAACTAATCGCATCCTTGCTTATATTGCGTTCGGTTCCGAGGCATAATGAACCGAATGATTTATCAAGGAAGAAAAAGATGTTTGCAGTGAACTGGTTCAGCGGTTTTTATTTTTATTATTTCTTTGCCGAGCGGCGGAGGGACGTCGGATAGTCCTGGTTTTATCCGAGCCTTATCCGCCCACTGCTTGCCAAAGAAGTGGGCTTTTTTTTTGTATGGAGCGTCTATGAAGATTCTCGAGTATCGTAGGCAAATTGACGCCATCGACCGCAAAATCTTGGCGCTGCTGAATCGACGGGCGCAGTTGGCGCTCAAGATCGGCGAGGAAAAGAAAAAGCTCGCTTTGCCGGTCGAGAACAAGGAACGCGAAGAAGCGGTCATGATCAACCTGTTTGCGGAAAACATGGGACCGCTGGACGATCATGATGTGTACGAGATCTATCAATCGATCATATACGCCTGCCGCAATCTGCAGGAGGCGAGGAGGGCGTTGGAGGCCGAAGAGGCGCCGCGCTCGGCAGAGAGAGATGACTTTTAACTCAGAGAGGGTATTGTGGTTATCGTAATGAAAGATACGGCAACTGAGGAGCAGATCGAGGCTGTCTCCCAGCGCCTGCGCGAACACGGATTGGATGTGCACAAGGTTGTCGGCGTGCAGCGCACCATTTTGGGCGCCATCGGCGACGTAACCGCCATTGACCGTCGCGAATTCGAGGTCATGGACGGCGTCTTTGAGGTGCTGCGAGTCTCCGAACCCTACAAACTGGCCGGCAGGACCTTTCATGCCGAGGATACGATCATCAAAGTCAAAAATGCCGTATTCGGCGGCGAACAGATCACGGTCATTGCAGGGCCCTGCGCCATCGAGAGCGAGGAGCAGCTCTTTACGATCGCCAAGGCGGTCAAGGAAGCCGGCGCCAAGGTGCTGCGCGGCGGCGCCTTTAAGCCGAGAACTTCGCCATATACCTTTCAGGGTTTGGGCGAAGAGGGCTTAAAGATCCTCAAGGCCGCTTCAGAGGCATTCGACATGCCGACCGTGACCGAAATTATGCGCGAAAACCAATTGGATCTGCTGGTCGAATATTGCGACATTCTGCAGGTTGGCGCGCGCAATATGCAGAACTTTCCGCTGCTCAAGGAACTCGGCCGCATCCGCAAGCCGATCCTGCTCAAGCGCGGAATGGCCGCCCGCATCGAAGAGTTGTTGATGGCAGCAGAATATATCATGAGCGGCGGCAACTATGAGGTGATTCTCTGCGAACGGGGTATTCGTACTTTCGAGACCTACACGCGCAACACCATGGATATTTCAGCAATTCCGGTGGTCAAAAAGCTGAGCCATCTGCCGATCATTGCCGATCCCAGTCACGGCACCGGCATTCGCAACAAGGTGGCGCCGATGGCGCGAGCGGCCGTGGCTGCCGGCGCCGACGGTCTGGCCATCGAGGTGCATCATGACCCGGATCACGCCCTCTCGGACGGCCCGCAATCCCTTTATCCGCACCAATTTGCGCGGCTGATGGAAGAGCTGCGCATGATCGCCTGGGCCATTGGGCGAAGAATTGACTAACCTCTCATCTCTGCCGGTTCGATCTGCTCCTGGAGTTTCCAGTGAAACAGCCGCTTGACTTGAATAGGCGAATGTTTCGATATTTCAAGCTGATCGACCGCGCCTGAGGCAATATATTTAGGAGAGCGCTATGGAAGAGCTTCAATTCAAGCGGGCGGCAATCGTCGGCGTGGGCTTGATCGGCGGTTCGCTGGCTTTGGCGTTAAAGAAAAAAGGCTACAAAGGAACGATCATCGGCATCGATGAGCCGCACGTCCTGGAAAAGGCGCTGCGCCGCAAAGCGATCGACGAGCCTTATCCGTCGGATGAACTCTTGAAGGGATTGAGCGATGCCGATCTTGTTTTTCTATGTACGCCGATCAGCCGGATCATATTGTTGCTGCAGACGATCGGCAACAGCCTAAAGCCCGGCGCGCTGGTGACCGACGTGGGCAGCATCAAGCGCAAGATCGTCGAGACGGCCAATCTTTACATGCCGGCGCACTGCGATTTTATCGGCGGCCATCCCATGGCGGGCGCCGAAGTGCGGGGCATCGACGGCGCCGACCCTTTTCTCTTTGAAAATGCCGCATGGGTTCTTACGCCGGGGAAACCGGTGGATGAGAAAAAACGTCGGGCGTTCGGCGACCTGCTGGAGAGCATCGGCGCCAAAGTGCTGCTTTTGCAGCCGCGCCTGCACGATGAAATCGCCGCTGCCGTCAGTCATCTGCCGCAGATGGCGGCCGTCGCCTTGATGAATATGGCCGCCGGTTACAACGAGCAGAGCCCGTTCTTCTTAAAAATGGCGGCCGGCGGTTTTCGCGACATGACGCGCGTTGCCTCGAGTCCGTTCGGCATCTGGAAGGACATCTGCAGCGCCAACGCCGACATGATCGAACATTTTATCGACGCTTACATTCAAGAGCTGCAAAAGGTCAAATCGATTCTGCACGACAGTCATGAAATGGAGCTCTATTTCAACCGCGCTGCGCGCAGTCGGTTGGCCATTCCCACCGACACCAAAGGTTTCCTGAAGCCGCAGTACGAGATTTCCGTGGCGGTTGAAGACAAGCCGGGCGTGCTGGCTGCGCTGGCCAACATCTTGGCTGCGGAAGCGATCAATATCAAGGACATTGAAGTGTTAAAGATCCGAGAGGACGAAGGCGGCACGTTCCGGCTGGCTTTCGGCGAGCAGGCTGATCAGGAACGCGCCATCGAACTGTTGACTGCCGCGGGTTATGAATGTCGAAAGAGAGGATAGCATGGCTGAAATCGTTCTTCATCCCGTCTCGTCGCTCAGCGGCGAGCCGAATCTTCCCGGCGATAAATCGATATCTCATCGCGCGCTGATGCTCGGCGCGCTGGCGGACGGCGACTGTCGGATCCGCGGACTGTCCGCTTCTCAAGACGTGCAGAGCACGATCAATTGCCTGCGGGCACTGGGGGTTGAGATCGAACGCAACAACGGCGACGCCGTAGTGCACGGCATCGGCATGTACGGACTGAAACAGCCGGCCGAGACGCTCGACGCCGGCAATTCGGGGACGACCATCCGGCTGCTCTCCGGCATTCTTGCCGCGCAGCCCTTCACGGCGCGCATCACCGGCGATGAATCCCTGCGCAGCAGGCCGATGCGGCGCATCATCGAGCCGCTCGAAAAAATGGGCGCGCAAATCGACAGCGAGGACTATCGCGCGCCGTTGACCATCCACGGCGGCAAACTGCATGCGGTCGATTACGCCTCACCCGTCTCCAGCGCCCAGGTCAAATCGTGCGTACTGCTGGCAGGACTCTATGCGCAAGGCACTACCCGAATTACAGAGCCGCATCCTTCACGCGATCATACTGAGCGCATGCTGCAGCAGATGGGCGTCATGGTGCGGGTCAACGAAGGCATTGCCGCGGTCAAGGGCCCCGCAAAACTCAAAGCATGCGATCTGGACGTGCCGGCCGATCTCTCCGCCGCCGCCTTTTTCATCGTTGCGGCAATCATTACTCCCAATTCGCAAATCACGCTGCGCAATGTCGGTGTGAATCCCTCGCGCACCGGCATTCTGGACGCCCTGACCATGATGGGCGCCGCCGTAGTGCTAGACGAGAAACAGGAAATCAACTTTGAGCCGCGGGCAAAAATCATCGCTTCTTCCTGCCGATTGAAAGGGATCACTCTGGGCGGAGCGATAATTCCGCGCATCATCGACGAGATTCCGATTCTGGCTGTGGCCGCTACGCAGGCTGAGGGTGTGACGACCATTCGCGACGCCGCCGAGCTGCGCGTCAAGGAGAGCGATCGTTTGGCCGCAATCGCCGAAAACCTCAAGCGAATGGGCGCCAAAGTGCGGGAACTCAAGGACGGCCTGGTCATCACTGGTCCGACGCCTCTCAAAGGCGCGGAAATTGATTCCTTCGGCGACCACCGCATTGCCATGGCGTTTGCCGTTGCCGCGCTCATCGCCGGCGGCGAAACGCGCATCAAAAATGTCGAGTGCGTCGACATCTCCTTCCCCGGCTTTTTCGAACAGCTGCGCTCGGTGACCCATGACTGACGCGCGCACGACGCTGTTCGGCGTCATCGGCGACCCCATCGCTCACAGCCTCTCGCCGGTCATGCAGAGCTATTTCATCAAAGAATTCGGCTTGAACGCGGTCTATGTTGCGTTTCACGTCAAAGTCGACCGCTTGACCGATGCCGTTGCCGGCATGCGCGCTTTGGGCATCGCCGGGCTGAATGTAACCGTCCCACACAAGGAGGCGGTCTTGGCCGCGGTCGACCGCCTTTCGGATGAGGTGCGGCAGCTCGGCGCCGCCAACACTCTCAAGCTGGAAAACGGCACTGTTTCGGCGCACGTGACCGATCCGTACGGCTTTATCGAATCCCTTGGCGAAAAAAAGGATCGCTTTAATGGCGCACGGGTGCTGCTGCTCGGCGCCGGCGGCGCAGCGCGATCGGTCTGCTGGGCAGCGGCACGATTGGGCGTTGCTGAAATCATTCTGCACGACATCGATGCTGCAAAAAGCGTTGCTCTTGTCGAGCGCTGTCGGGCCTTCGGCATTCCACGGGCAACGCTGCTGAGCGATCTGCAGGTGCCGCTCGGGCAGGTGATTAGCGAGACGCCGATCGTCATCAATGCCACGCCGATCGGCATGCACCCCTATGACAACCGATCGCCGATCGAAACCTTTTCGGCGGTCGACCGCGGCCATTTTTTTTACGACCTGGTTTACAATCCGGCACAAACCTTGTTTCTGCGCTCCGCCGCCGAACGAGGCGCCGAAACGCAGAACGGCCTGCAGATGCTGATCTTTCAAGGCTTGGAGTCGATGCGCATTTGGACCGGCCTGCCGCTGCATCTGACCGCTTTTCAACTGCAGGAGCTTACATCATTGCTCACTAAAAAATTGGAGTCCCATGGCTAATTTGCGCTTTTTCACCGCCGGCGAATCGCACGGTCCGGCGTTGACGGCGATCTTGGAGGGGTTGCCTGCGGGTTTGCCGCTGCAGGAAGAGGACATTGCCGTTCAGCTCGAGCGGCGACAGCGAGGGTACGGCCGCGGCGGCCGCATGCAGATCGAACAGGATCGCGCCCGCATTCTCAGCGGCGTCCGCTACGGCAAAACGTTAGGCAGTCCTCTGGCGCTGCTCATCGAGAACCGCGATTGGCCCAACTGGACGGAAAAGATGTCGATCGAGCCGGTTGAACAGCCGCATCCGGCGCTGCAGATGCCGCGGCCCGGACATGCCGATTTTGCCGGCATGGTCAAATATCGAACAAACGATCTGCGCAACATTCTCGAGCGCTCTTCGGCGCGGGAGACGGCCATGCGCGTCGCCGTCGGCGCCGCGGCGCGCCGTCTGCTCGAAGAGTTCGGCATTCGCATCTACAGTCATGTCCTGCGCATCGGCCGAGTGTCGGCAGGGCGCTCCGCCGTCGAGTTTACCCGCAACACCGATGCGCAGGAGCTGGAGCAGTTCTTTGCCGCCGCCGAGGCTTCGCCGGTTTCCTGCGCCGATCCCGAGGCTGCGCAGGCCATGCAGCGGCTGATCGATGAAGCCAAGGAGCGGGGCGTCTCTTTGGGCGGATTGTTCGAGGTGGTTGCCGTCGGCGTGCCGGTCGGATTGGGCAGCCACGTGCACTGGGATCGCAAGCTGGACGGCCGCCTGGCAGGCGCCGTGATGAGCATCAACGCGATTAAATCTGTGGAAATCGGCTTGGGCAAAGAGGTCGCCGAGCGCTTCGGCGATCAGGTCCACGACGAGCTGTTTTATGAGGCCGGCAAAGGCTATTATCGCCTGCGCAATCACGCCGGCGGCATCGAAGGCGGCATGAGCAACGGCGAACCGATCGTCGTCCGTGCGGCCATGAAGCCGCTGCCGACTATGGTGACGCCGCTGCGTTCCGTCGATGTCGGCACCAAGTCGCCGGCGGCCGCCCATTATGAGCGTGCGGATGTCTGCGCCGTGCCCGCTGCGGCTGTCGTCGGCGAAGCTATGGTTGCTTTGGTGCTCGCCGATGCGTTGATGGAAAAGATCGGCGGCGATTCGCTGGAAGAAATGAGGAAACGGTTTAATGAGCTCCCGACCGCTCCCCTGGAATGGTAAAAACGTCTACTTTCTCGGCTTTATGGCCGTCGGCAAGTCGCGCATCGGCAGCGCGTTTGCCAAAAAGATCGGCAGGCCGTTTTTCGACACCGACAGCCTGATCGTCGAGCGCGCCGGTAAAGAAATTGCGCAGATTTTTGCCGAATCTGGAGAAGAAGAGTTTCGCCGCCTCGAAACCGAAGTGATTCGCGACGTGGCCGCACGGCAGAACCTTGTCATCGCTCTGGGCGGCGGGGCGGTTCTGCGCGAAGAGAATTGGCGGCTTATCGAGCGTTCAGGCATCACCATCTGCTTAACGGCGCCGATCGAAGTGTTGGTCGAACGCATCGGCCGCAACCAGAAACGGCCGCTTTTGGCGAATCTGACGCCCGAGGAAAGGCGCACAAAAATCGCCGAGATGCTGGCGGCGCGCCAACCTTTTTACCAACGCGCCCAATTTACTTTTGAAAGCAGCAATTCCATGCCGGTTTCGCGGATCGTGAGCACTATTTACGATCACCTCTTGGTGAATTTATGAAAACTATTCAAGTAGACCTTGGCGAACGCAGCTACATGATTTACATCGGCGGTCGTCTGCAAAAAGATTTGGCGCCGTTACTGCGCGAGCGCGGCATGGCAAAAGACTGTTTTCTGGTTACGGATCAGCGAGTGGAAAAGCTATATGGCGCGGTTACGGTTGAAGAGTTGTGTGCGGCCGGTTTTCAAGCCCGACTGCTCAGCGTGCCGGTGGGAGAGGAAAGCAAATCCCTTAGGACAGCGGAAAATCTCTATACTGAACTCCTGCAGGCCGGGGCGGATCGTCGCGCCTGGATTGCCGCATTGGGCGGCGGCGTCGTCGGCGATCTGGCCGGATTCGTTGCCGCAACCTATCTGCGCGGCGTGCCGTTCGTGCAGATTCCCACCACGCTTTTGGCCCAAGTCGACAGCAGCGTCGGCGGCAAAGTCGGGGTCAATCATCCGTTGGGCAAAAATTTGATTGGAGCTTTTTATCAGCCGCAGTTTGTGTTCATCGATCCGCAGACTCTGCACACGTTGCCCGAACGCGAGCTGCGCGCCGGCGCGGCTGAGGTCATCAAATACGGCCTGATCCGCGACCGCCGTTTTTTCGTGCAAATTGCCGAGCGCCTGGATACCCTGTTTGCCCTGGCCGATGAGCCGCTGCTCGAAGAAATCATTGCAACCAGTTGCTCGATCAAGGCGCAAGTCGTTTCGCAGGATGAGCGTGAGAGCGGCTTGAGGGCGATTCTCAATTTCGGCCACACCGTCGGCCATGCGCTGGAGGCGGCCACCGGCTTTGCCTACTTTCTACACGGCGAGGCCGTTGTGCATGGTATGAAGGCAGCTCTGCGGTTGTCGCAAGAGATCGCCGGTCTGCCGCAGACGGAAAGAGAAGCCGCCGAAGGAGCGCTGAATCGTTTCCAGCCGCCGTCGATACCGGGAGAGGTGACGCTCGAGGCGCTGATCGCGGCCATGGGCAAGGACAAAAAGCGGTCCGAGGGCCGTCAGGCCTGGGTGCTGCTGCGCCGCATCGGCGAAGCCTTGGTGACAAAGGAAGTGCCGAATTCGGCAGTCTTAGATGTGCTGACCGACCTTCTTCGTGCCGGATAAATCGATAAGGAGAGAAAAGTGCTCAAAATCCTGATCGTTCACGGACCCAATCTTAACCTCTTGGGCGAACGCGAGCCGGAAATTTATGGTGCAGCCTCGCTCGAAGAAGTGAATCGGGAGATCGCCGAACGGGCGCGACAACTGGGCGTGGAGGTGGAGTTCTTTCAATCCAATCACGAGGGCGCTTTGATCGATTTTCTGCACGCGCGGCGCCGAGAGGCGCATGGAGTGGTGATCAATCCAGGGGCGCTGACCCACTACAGTTACGCGCTGCGCGACGCCATTGCCGCCGTACGGCTGCCGACCGTAGAGGTGCATCTTTCGGATATTCATAGTCGTGAGCCGTTTCGCCGCGTTTCCGTAACCCGTGAGGTGTGCATCGCCCAGATCAGCGGCAAAGGGAAAGACAGCTATCTCGAAGGTCTGCAGCAGGTGGTCGAATATTTAAAAAAAGCCTAAGGGCGGATTTTACGAACCGACAGGCAGGGGCATCGGCAAACAAGTCATCCTTATTGCATTTTTTCGACTTGATGTGCCCGCCCACAACTTGAATTTTCCGCTGTCGGCCTTCCCTTAAAAACTAACCGAACCATTTCCCTGTTTTAAATGTTCGCCTGTCGGCATGACAATGTCGATATTGCGCGCGGTTCCTACAGATCATTTCGCAGTTTACCTTGGTTTTTGTGCATTGAAATTTCTCCAAAAGAATAGTATATTGGCCGGCCTACGGGAGAGTCGATTATGAAAAACAGCGCCGTAGTCGAAATCCTCGAACGTTTCGCCGATCTGCTCGAATTCAAGGGGGAAAATCCTTTCAAAGTCAATGCCTATCGCCGCGCCGCCCGTTCTGTGCAGGACTTGACCGAGGATATTGAAAAGATTTGGCGGGAGGGAAGGCTGCACGAAATTCCCGGCATCGGCGAGGCCATTCAGGGCAAGATCGATCAATTCCTGCGCGAAGGCCGCATCCGCCAGTACGACGAGTTGGTTGCCGAGGCGCCCCGCGAGCTTTTCAAGCTTCTCTCGATACAGAATTTTGGCCCCAAGACAGCTGCTTTGGCTTATCGGGAATTGGGCGTGGAGACCCTCGAAGATTTGCGCCGCGTTCTCGACGACGGCAGTCTGGCAAGACTTCCCGGCATGGGCGCCAAAAAGGTGGAAAACATCCGCAAGGGCTTGGAGCATTACGAAAGCGCCATAACGCAGATTTCCATCGGCATGGCGAGCATGGCGGCCGCGCAGGTCATCGAATATCTGCAGGAGAGCGCCCGCGGATTGATCGGCCGCATTGAAGCAGCCGGTTCGGTGCGGCGCTTTAAAGAGACCGTGCATGACCTCGATATCCTGGTCGAGAGCAGCGCCGGCGAGCAGGTTGTGCAGTTATTTACGCAGATGACCGGCGTGACCCAGGTTTTGGGCGCAGGCAGCTCCAAAGGCAGCGTCATATTGAACGATCGTCTGCAGGCCGATCTGCGCGTCGTGCCGACCGAAAGCTTCGGCGCCGCGCTGCAGTACTTTACCGGCTCGCAGGCGCACAATGTGCGCATTCGCGAAATTGCCAAAAAAATGGGACTGAAGGTCAACGAGTACGGCGTCTTTCGCGGCGAAGAGCGGATTGCGGGAAAAGACGAGCAGGAGGTTTACGCGGCGCTCGGTCTGGAGTGGATTCCGCCGGAACTGCGCGAGGATCGCGGCGAAATCGAAGCGGCGCAAAGCAACAGCCTGCCGGATCTGGTACAGCTCGGCGATATTCGCGGGGACCTTCACCTGCACACGCGCTACAGCGACGGCCAATTTACGATCATCGAAATGGCCGAGGCGGCGCAGGCGCGCGGTTACGAGTATATGGCCGTCTGCGATCATTCCAAGAGCGCCTTTTACGCCAACGGCCTGGATGAAGACCGCTTGCGCCGCAGCATTGAAGAGATTCGCCGCTATAACGAGGAGCATCACGACTTTGTCATCTTTGCCGGGGCAGAGGTGGATATTTTACCGGACGGATCGCTCGACTATCCCGATGACCTTTTGGCGGATCTTGATTTTGTGGTGGCATCGATTCACAGCGCCTTCAAGCAGGACCCGACCGGCCGCACTTTGGCGGCCATGGATAATCCGTATGTCGACGCGATCGGTCATCCCACGGGTCGATTGATCAGTCGGCGCGAGGGCTTTGAAATCGACGTCGAGCAGATCATCGAAAAGGCGGCCGCCTACGGCATTGCATTGGAGGTCAATTCGTTCTGGGATCGACTCGATCTGCGCGATGTCACTATTCGGCAGGCGATCGAGCGCGGAGTCAAAGTGGTCATCAACACCGACGCTCATCACATCCAGCATCTCGGCTATATGGCGCTTGGTGTGGGCACGGCGCGGCGCGGTTGGGCGAAAAAGAGCGACGTGCTGAACACCCTGTCGGCTGAAGACCTGAAAGCCTGGCGAAAAAAACGTTTGCAGTCGAGGCGCTGAGTTGAGTCGGCACGGCAGACGAAGGGGCAGCTATTGGCAGGCCTCGCGCACCCCTTTTTACGGCATCGTCATGACGTTGCCGCTTCTGCTGCTCTATGAGGGACTGTTGATCTATCTGACGTTTCGTCAGGGCGAAGCCTTTCGCAATGCGGCGGATATCTGGATCAAGTCGGCGATCGAGCGGCTGGGCATTCATGGGCAGATTACTTTTTCCATCCTGCTGCTGCTGCTCTTGATCTGGGCTTTTGTTTCAATGGTCAAACAAAATCTCGACTTGAATTGGCAGATCCTGCTGCCGGCGGCGGCGGAAAGCTGCTCCTATGCTCTGGCGCTGGCGTTTCTGGTCTCCCGTTTTACCAATTGGGCATTGCTGCATCTGATCATCGGCGGCGAGCGGGCGGCCGACTTGGTACTCGCTTTGGGGGCCGGAGTTTATGAAGAGCTCTTCTTTCGGGCGCTTGGATACGGCATTTTGAGCGCAATTATCATTAAACTGACAAGCCGAAAACCAAAGCGTTCACGACGCACGATTGTACCGCAAAAAAGGATCGAATTCGAAGTCAAGCTCTTTGTCGCCCTCATTAGTTCCCTGCTCTTTTCCTGGCTGCACAATCCGAGCGGCTTTTCCCTGACTGCCTACCAGCCTCTCTATCGCTTTGTTATGGGACTATTTTTTTGTATTTTGTACGAGCTGCGCGGTTTGGGCATAACCGTCTGGACCCATAGTTGGTACGATATCTTTGTGATTCTTTTCGGCAATCCGACTTGATGACCTTAAAACTATTGATAAAGGCGTTGACGGCCGCCGTTCTGTTCATCGGCGCCGTTTTTGCTTATTTGCTGTGGTGGCCGCCGAGATGTACCGGCTCGGAACAGGTCGTGGTTACGATACGCTGGGGCACATCGCTGCGGTCTGCGGCCAAACAGCTGGAAGATGAGGGAGTTATCCGCAGCGCCGAACAGTTTCGCTTGGCGGCAAAGCTGCTGGGCAAAAGCAACGCTCTGCGTGTGGGAAGATTCGCACTACGAAAAGGCTGCTCTCATTATTCAACGCTGCGAGCTTTGCTCTATGGTCCGCAGCAGCTCGTCGAGTTGACGCTGCCCGAAGGCTACGACAGCCGACGCTATGCCGGTATGATCGCCCGCAGTCTGGATCTCGACTCGACGCGCATTATGCAGCTCGTCCGTGATCCCGCCTTCATCGCACGATTGGGGATAGATGCGCCGTCCTTAGAAGGATTTCTCTATCCCGAGACGTACCATTTGACCTACGGCCTTAGAGAGGAGCAAGTCCTGTCAATTTTGGCGGATCAATTTAACAAGCGCATCGACGAGGCGCTGCGGCGCGAAGCCGAGGCCTCACCCCTGGGCTTTTACGGCTGCCTGATCCTCGCCTCGATCATTGAAGGCGAAGCGATCGTCGAAGAAGAAATGCCGATCATTTCCTCCGTCTACCACAACCGGTTGCGGCGCGGCATGCGGCTGCAGGCCGATCCGACGATCCAATACCTTTTGCCCGATGGACCGCGGCGTCTTTTGCTCAAAGACCTGGCTATCCCTTCGCCTTATAACACCTATCTGCACGCCGGTTTGCCGCCGACGCCTATCAACAATCCGAGCCGCAAAGCCTTTGAAGCCGCTCTGCGGCCTGCCGATACCGACTATCTCTTTTTCGTCGCCGTCGGCGACGGCCGACATACCTTCAGTAAAACTTACAGCGGCCATTTGTCCGCCAAACGGGCATTCGACGAGGTTCGCCGCCAAGTGGAACGTGAGAAACGAAAGAAAGGATCATGACCAAACCCAAGACGCCTGAATGGCTGCTGAACGATCTGAACGATGAGCAGCGACGCGCCGTGCTGCATCTCGACGGTCCGGTCCTGATTTTAGCCGGCGCCGGCAGCGGCAAAACGCGCGTTCTGACCTACCGTATCGCCCATTTGCTGGCATCAGGCAAAGCGCGGCCTGCGCAGGTGATGGCGATGACCTTTACCAACAAAGCCGCCGGAGAAATGCGCGAGCGGGTGCATCGCTTGATCCCTGAATCGATCGGCGAAATGTGGGTGGGCACCTTCCATTCACTCTTTGCCCGCCTCCTTCGCCGCGAAGCCGACAAGATCGGCTATGCGCATAATTTTTCCATCTACGATACTGAGGATCAGGCCGCGCTGATCAAAACGGTGATGGAAGAGATAAAGATCTCGACGCAGTATTATCCCCCCAAGATGATCCATTACATGATCAGCCGCGCCAAAAACGGCATGATCATGCCGGAAGAGTACGCCGCCTCGGCGCAAAATCCCGTCGAAGAAGCGGCCGCCAAGGTGTATGCGGAATACAACCGCCGTTTACGGCGCCTCAACGCCATGGATTTCGACGATCTGCTCATCAAGCCGCTCGAGCTGTTTCGCCTCTATCCGCTGATCAAAGAGTATTACCAGGATCGCTTTCGCTATCTGCTGGTCGATGAGTATCAGGACACCAACCGCGCGCAGTATTGGGTGCTGCGCGAATTGGCCGACAAATACCGGAACATCTGCGTGGTCGGCGACGACGATCAATCCATCTATCGCTGGCGCGGCGCCGAGCTGCGCAATATTTTGGAATTTGAGCAGGACTATCCCGAGTGCGCCAAATTCCGATTGGAGCAAAACTACCGCTCCACGCCGCCCATTTTGGGACTGGCGCATTCCGTCGTTTCGCGCAACACGCAGCGGCATGAAAAAAGGTTGTGGACTGTAAAACAGGGCGGCGAGCCGGTCAGCCTCATTACGGTTTATGACGGCTACGAGGAGGCGAGGCTGATCGTCGACAAGATTACCGCCGAGTTCCGCAAGGGCAGGCTGAAATTCGGCGACTTTGCCGTTCTCTACCGCATCAACGCCCAGTCGCGGCAATTGGAAGAAGTTCTGCGCGGTGAAGCCATTCCTTACGTCATTGTCGGCGGCATAAAATTCTACGAACGCAAGGAGGTCAAGGACGTCCTCGCTTATTTGCGGGCGATCGTCAACCCTTCCGACACGGTCAGCATCAAGCGCATCATCAACACGCCGGCGCGCGGCATCGGCGAGGTCACCATCGCCAAGATCGATGCGTTCGCCCGACAGGCCGGCATCACCTTTCACGATGCCTTGGCGCAGGCGCAGCGTATTCCCGAGATTCAGCCGCGCACGGCGGAAAAGCTGACTGACTTTTACGATCTGCTCAGCCGCTATCGACAGCTGATCGATCAAGTGCCGCCCGGCGAACTGGCCTCTTCGTTGGTCGAGGAGCTGCGTATTCTTCACATGTATAAGGAGGAAGGCACGATCGAGGCTGCGGCGCGCGCTGAAAACGTCCGTGAACTTCTTGCCGCCATCCACGAGTTTACCGTTAAAAATCCCGGCATGGGATTGGAAGACTATATGCAGCAGGTGTCGCTGATCACCGACATCGACACGTGGAACGACCGTGCCGATGCCGTTACGCTGATGACGCTGCACGCCGCCAAAGGCCTCGAGTTTCCGGTGGTTTTCATTACGGGACTGGAAGAGGGACTTTTCCCCCTTTCACGCAGCTTGAACGATCCTTATGATTTGGAAGAGGAACGGCGGTTGTTTTATGTCGGTGCGACTCGTGCAAAAGAAAAGCTTTACCTTTTATGGGCAAGAAACCGCCGACGTTACGGGGAGGGAGAGACGCAGAGCTATAAATCGCGTTTCCTCAAAGAGCTCGATCCGCAGTATGTCGTCGAAGAACTGAGCCCGACTCTGCAGCGGGCGGCGCGTTCGACACGTGCCTTTGTCTATCACGAAAACGGCATGCCGCGGTACGAAGAAGAGTCGCAGGAGCCTATTGCAATTACTCCCGGCACGCGCGTCCGCCACAGCACGTTCGGCATCGGCATAGTCCGCGAAGTGCAGGCATCTTCGGGGGGAGCGAAATTGCTTGTCCATTTCGAGCAGCACGGTCCCAAGCGACTGGTTCTTCCCTTTGCAAAATTGGAGATCCTATAGCATGAAATTTATGATTCGAATCATTTTGGGTCTTTGGGTTGTAAGTTCGGCGCTTTGGGCGCAGACGGCGCAACTTCAGGAGGAGCTGGATTTCCGCTTTGCCGTCGAGCTGGAAAATAAAAAGCTCTACGATATTGCGGCGCTGCAGTTTGCGAGGTTATCCGAGACTTTTCCGGTTGGCAGCCGAGCAGCGGAAGCCCTACTGCGCGCCGGACAAAATTATGAACGTGCCGACAGCCTGACGCGCGCCGCGCAATGCTATCTCGGACTTCTTTTAAAATATCCGCAGTCGGCATTAGTCGATCAGGCGCAGTTTGCCCTGGCGGGATTGAAGGCAAAAACCGGCAGCCCCATGGAAGCGGCCCTTGCCTATGAGCGGGTGCGGACTTTTAATGCCAAAAGCCCCCTGATTCCGCAGGCGCAGATCGAGGCGGCAAAACATTTTTATGCAGCCGGCGAGTACGGTCGCGCCGCCGATGCCGCGCTGTTGGTTCTCGATCAGTTTCCCACTCACCCTCTGCGGCTTGAAGCGCGCTTTTGGATTGCCAAAGTAAACGAGCAGAAACAGCAGTACGACGAAGCTTTAAAGACCCTCGACCGCATTACCGCCGAAACGCCTCAGGACGACTTGGCAGCGCGCGTCTATGACTTGAAAGTGCAAATCCTGCGCAAGACCGGCCGTTTTTCGCAGGCCGACAGCGTACTGCAAAAGTTGATCAGCGGCAAATATGCCGGCGAGATCGTCGGCGCGGCGGCGGTCCAGCTCGGCGAAGCCCGTCTGCTGCTGCGCGAGTTCGCCGCTCTGGATAAACTGATTGCCGAAGCGATGCCCAAAGTCGATGCACGGCGCAAAGCGGATCTGTTGCTGCTGCAGGCCGACGCCTCTCTATTGCGCAACGAATACGCTCAAGCCCAGGCTTTGCTGGCACAGATTGATCCTGGCTTGTTGTCTCTGCCTAAATTTGCCTACTTTTACCGCTGTGCTTGGGCGGAAGAACATCTTGGCCGTACGGA
This sequence comes from Candidatus Zhuqueibacterota bacterium, assembly GCA_034506455.1. Classification (GTDB taxonomy): domain Bacteria; phylum Zhuqueibacterota; class Zhuqueibacteria; order Residuimicrobiales; family Krinioviventaceae; genus Fontimicrobium_A. The sequence goes on from JAPDPN010000027.1 coordinate 18,240, forward strand.
TCGCGCGCGTTATTTCATTCAGCAGGCTCTCCAAGATTCGATTGCGGATGAGAACCTTCGTGTTTTGCTGCTTATCGACTCCTCCCGCCTGGCAGCTGCAGATGGTGAAACGGCCGCCGCACTGCGAACTCTGCAGGAAGTGATTCGCGTCGCCAAGCGCGAGTCCGACAGGGTTCGCGCTCATTTTTTGGCGGCAGAGATTTCAGCAGAAAGGCTCGACGACCTCGAGGGAGCACGCGGCCGCTATCATGCCATGATCGCCGAAAACCCAGAATCTGCCGCTGCGGCCGAGGCGCTGTTTCGGCTGGCCCTGAATTATGCAAAGGATCATCAGCCGCGAGCCGCATATGCGGCGCTCAATCGCTATTTGAACCGTTATCCGGCGGGGGAACAGCGGGAAGCCTGCCGCAACCTGGCGGAACTGTTCGCCTACTTGAGCGGCGAACGACCGCTGCCGGTCAGCCTCGCTGCGCCGACCAACAGCCTTGTTCTGCAAGCGCAAATGGATCTGCTGCTCCGCGGTGATTACCCTCACGCCTTTACAACCGCCCTTGCTGCTCTCCAGCGTGAAAAACCGTCCGGACAAGCGCTCGATGCCTTTTATCATTTGGCGGCGCTTTGCTGCTATGCCCAGCTCGAATCCCCCTCTGCCAAGCAAAATGCTTTTGCCGCCCGCGACTCGCTTGCCGCCATTGCCGACAAAATGTCAAACGAGTTTCCGAACTCGGAGTTGACGGCGCAGGTGATCGATTGGCAAACGCGGATTCGTCTCAAGAACACCGTCGGCATCGATCGCCGCAACATCCTGCTCGAAGCAGCTAAAAGGCTTCCCGCCGGTCATCCGTTGGCGGCTCGTTTTCGATTGGAGGCGGCGCAAATCAAAGAGCTTTCAGCCCAGGAAAGGCTGTCGCTGCTGCAGACCGTAGAAGTCCAGGAGAATACCGAGCTTCGGCCGCAAACTCTATTGCTGGGGGCAGAGCTCATATCGCCTGCAAACCCGGATTCAGCGGCAGCGCTGCTCCGCCAAGTTGTTGTGCTCGACGATGCTGCTGTTCTTCCCGCCGCTCTTTTTCGACTGGCAGAGCTGGAGGAGCAGGGGGGCAGGGCGCAACAGGCAAAAGAGCTTTATGAGCGCGTGATTCGTCGCTTTCCTTACACGGATTTTAGCGACCGCGCCGCCGTGCATTTGGTTCGCCTTCTGCTTGCCGAGGGCAAGATGAAGGAAGCCGAAGAGCTCTCCGCACGATTCGAGGGAAAATCCCTTCCCAAGGAGTTGCGCCGCTTTCGGAACGATGAAGAAGGAGGGGAGACGCGCCGGCTTTGGGTGCAGCTGCATAAACGTCGCCTGCCGCCCCATGAGGCCTTGCCGATCGTTTTGGACTATCTCGCCGAAGGGCGGGACGTTCCGTACCGAACCGAAGCGCTCTTGGCAGCCGGTGAACTGATGGAGGCCATGGGCAAAGATGCATCGGCCTTTGGCTATTACGCCGAGGCCGCAGAAGCTGCAACCGACAGCCTCGGAAAACGCGCCCTGCTTAAAAGCGGCGAACTGGCCTTTGCGCAAGGCAACTATGAGGCGGCGCTGCAGTATTACCGCCGTTTGACCAACGTTGGAGACGAACCTCTCAAGCGGGAGGCGTTGCTCAAAACGATCATCTGCGAGTACCGGCTGGGCAACCAAAGCCGCGCCGCGGCGCTGGAAAAAGAGTTCAACAAAACCTACAAAGATCGCAATGCCGAGGCAAGACTGCTTTATGAAGCGGGATTGGCCGCCATGGGACGCAAGGATTTCGATGCCGCGGAAAAAGCTTTCAAGAGTGCGGCAAAATTCGAGGATGTGCCCGAAGGCGCCCGCGGAGAACTCGGGTTGGCGCAGCTCTATGTAATCCAAAACAAGACCGAAGAGGCGCTGAAGCGCCTGACGACCATTCCCGAAAAGTACAAAGATCCAGAGCTGAGCGCCACGGCATGGGTCAATTTGGCGAGCTTTTATTACACCAACCGCCAATTGGAAAGCGCGATCGGCGCGGCGACGAAGGTGTTGGACCTGCAGCCGCGCGGCCCGCTGCGCGCTCAGGCGCTGGATGTGTTGATCAACGCCTATGATGATCTCAATCTGCGCGACAAAGCCATTGCCTACGAGCGGGAATATCTCGATCTTTACCCTTACGCACCCGATGCCATGAACCGCCGCATACGCATCGGCATCTTTCTTTACGGTCTCAAGGAATATGACCGCGCCATCAGTCATCTCAAAGAGCTGCGGTTTTTGGTCGACGGCGAAGCGGAAGCCGAGGTGCAGTATTGGATCGCCCGTTCTTACGCCGATGCCGGGTTGACCGAGAATGCCGTCATCGAATTTCTCAAGGTGCGCTATCAATGCAAACCGACCAAGCTTCCCTGGGGCGTGACGGCGCTTTACGAGGCTGGGCAGGGCTATCGCAAACTGGGAAACTTGGCCAAAGCTAAAGAGATGTTCGAGCAGGTGGTGCGCGAACGCGGCATAACCGACAATATCGGTCGCGCTGCAGCGGCAAAGATTCAAGAGATCGAAGCGGAAACCAAAAAGAGCCTATGAGCGAAGAGGATCTCCTCACGGCTGCACAGCCGCTCATCGATGCGGCGCTGCGGGAGGATTGGGGCGAGCGCGGCGACATCACAGGACGGGCTGTCGGCAGCGACCGACAGACCGATGCCGTTATTATTGCGAAACGGCCGGGGGTTCTTTGCGGCTGCGCGATTGCTGCCCACGTTTTTCTTCGAACCGATGCAACGCTGGTCGTCGAACCGGCGGCGCATGACGGCGAACGCCTTGCAGCCGGTCAAATAATCCTGCGGCTGCAGGGCTCGGCGCAGTCGATCTTGGCCGCTGAACGTACGGCGCTCAACTTTTTGGGGCGTCTTTCCGGCATTGCCACGCTCACGCGCCGTTTTGTCGATGCAGTTTTGGGAACCTCCTGCCGCATTCTCGATACGCGCAAAACCACACCCGGCTGGAGGGCGCTGGAAAAGTATGCCGTCCGCTGCGGCGGAGGCGTCAACCATCGACTCGGTTTGTATGATATGTTTCTCATCAAAGAAAATCATATTGCCGCCGCCGGAGGCATCGCCAAGGCTGTCGAGGCCTGCCGCGCCTATATGAATCGTTACGGCTTTAAGGCGGCAATCGAAGTGGAAGCCCGCACCCTCGAGGATGTCGCCGAGGCCGCCGCACTCGGCGTCGACCGGATCATGCTCGACAACATGCCCCTCGAGGTCATGCGGCAGGCGGTGCAGCTCGCCGACGGCCGCGTCCCGCTCGAAGCCTCCGGTAATGTGACGTTGGAAAATGTCCGTCAAGTCGCGCTGACGGGCGTCGATTTCATATCCGTCGGCGCTCTCACGCACTCGGCGCCTGTCCTCGATCTCAGCCTCCTTTTTGCCCAGGCTCTGACATAATGCCAAGACTTTGTTTGTCATAATGGCACATCGGTCTTAACCATGACGGCTTTTCTTCGGCTAAATAGCTATATAAGGGCATATTTTTTTCGGAACAATTGTTGCATAATCAAGTCAAAGGATAAAAAGGTCGAAAACCGAATCGCTGCTGCATGCGCGATGACGGTGTAACGACCGTTAAGCTGTAACAATCTGAAAGTTGAAATGAGGTCAAGATGTCGTTTATAAAGAACGCCAAAATTCCGACTCCTGAAGAAATTCGAAATGACGTGCAGAACATGCTGCGCGAAAAGTATGGCGATGCCGTGGTCATACCGCCGCAACCCGACTCTTACGGCACGCCGCCCGGCGAAGCGGCAGGACCGCGGAAGCGCCCGAACATCAATTTTCATTTAAAGCCGACGGAACTGGAAGCCTATCTCAAGCAGTACGTTGTCGGCCAAGATGAAGCGGTCGAGGTGCTGGCGACGAAAATCTGCACGCACTTTAACCGCATGAAGCTCGAGACTTCGGGCTCCGGTTTCGAAGCGCCGGTCGGCAACATCAAAAGCAACATTTTGATGATCGGGCCCACCGGCGTCGGCAAGACTTATCTCATCAAGATCATTGCCAAAAAGATCGGCGTGCCGTTCGTCAAGGGCGATGCCACCAAGTTTTCCGAAACCGGTTACGTCGGCGGCGACGTCGATGACCTCGTGCGCAATCTGGTGCACGAAGCCGACGGCGACATTCAGCTGGCCGAATACGGCATCATCTA
>JAPDPN010000027.1:22534-28521 GCA_034506455.1 Candidatus Zhuqueibacterota bacterium
GCATTGCCGAGTTGGCCTATCAGGAGCATACCGGCGCCCGCGGTCTCACCAGCGTCGTCGACCGCGTGCTGCTGAAATTCGAAAAGACGCTGCCGGATACCGACATCGACAAGCTGGTCGTGACCCGCGAGATGGTGGACCATCCGCAGGAAGAGTTGGACAAGCTCCTGACCCAGTACTATATCAAAAAATTCCAAAAGCGTTTTCTCATTCGCAACAACATCGTCATCACTTTTACGCCCGAGGCGATTGCCGAACTGAAGCGCCTAGCTTCCGAACGAGAGAGCAATCTCGAAGCGGTCGCCACCGAGCTGCTCGGGGATTACGAGTACGGGCTGAAACTGCTGAACTGCGACGAGTTTGTGGTCGATGAAGAAGTGGTCAAGAATCCCAAAAAACGACTCGAGGAGCTGATCAAAAGCTCCTATGCCAAGAATCGTTGACGGTTTTGCGTGTTTTCAGCTTTGTGAACCGACTGCAGGAAAAACTCGAACAGCTCTCCGATCGGCCGGGCGTTTATCTGTTCAAAGACCGCGAGGGCCGCATCATCTACATCGGCAAGGCCAAGGTGCTGCGTAACCGTGTAAGGTCCTATTTTCAGGACAGCCGCCGCTTCGATCCCAAGACGCAGCACCTGGTCGCCCGTATTGCCGATGTGGAAACAATCATTACCGACACCGAGATCGAAGCCCTCATCCTCGAAGCGACCCTGGTCAAAGAGCATCAGCCCCGCTACAACATCAATCTCAAGGACGACAAGAGCTTTCCGTTCATCCGCGTGACCAACGAACTCTATCCGCGCATCTTTCCGACGCGAAGGATCGTGCGGGACGGTTCACGCTACTTTGGGCCTTACACCGACGTGCATGGTATGAAGGCTTTGCTGGCGACGGCGAAAAAGCTCTTTCCCATTAGGTCGTGCAATCTGCCGCTCACCGAAGAGTCCATACGCAGCGGCAAGTACAAAGTCTGTCTCAATTATCACATTCACCGGTGTCACGGTCCCTGCGAAGGACTTGTAGATCGCGAAGAGTATCTCAAAATAGTCGAATATGTAGTCGATTTCATCAAAGGGCGGACCGAGCTGATTGAGAAAGATATTCGGCGCCGCATGCAAAAGGCCGCCGAGGAGTTGAAGTTCGAGCTGGCTGCCCGCCTGCGTGATCAGCTCAAGGCCGTGGAACAGTTCAGCCATCGGCAAAAGGTGCTCGATCCGGAATTCAGCGACCGCGATGTCGTCAGCCTGGCATTGGATGAAGAAGAGGCCTGCTGTCTCGTCTTCAAAGTGAGACGGGGCCGATTGATCGGAAAAGAATTCTTTATTCTCCAACATACCGAAGGAGAAAACGTCGAAAAGATCGTTGCCACCTTTCTCCAACAGTTTTATCTGAGTTCCGAGGATATTCCTCCAGAAATTCTCGTCCCATGTGAGCCGGGGGAAGAGCTTTTAATGGTGGAAAAATGGCTTTGCGAAGCGGCAAAAAGCCGCGTCGAGCTGGTCTTTCCTCGATCCGGCGAAAAAGCCCGCCTTTTGCAGATGGGCGAACGCAACGCACGGCATCACCTCGAGGAATTGAAACTGAAAAAGCAACAGTCCGCCGAATATATCGCCGGATCGGTCAAGGCGCTGCAGCAGGCGCTGCACCTGGAGCGGCCGCCAAAACGGATCGAGGGATTCGACATCTCCAACATTCAAGGGACAAATCCCGTCGCATCGATGGTCTGCTTTGAGAACGGACGGCCGCTGAAGAAAGAGTATCGCCGCTTCCGTATTCGCATAAAAAGCACGCCGGACGATTTTGCCATGATGAAGGAGGCGGTCAAACGGCGCTATTCGCGTCTGTTGGCCGAATCCAAGCCGCTGCCCGATCTGATTCTGATCGACGGCGGCAAGGGGCAGCTCAATGCGGCGATGGAGGCGCTGCAGGAGGTTGGGATCGAAAATCAGCCGATTCTCGCGTTGGCCAAGCGGCTCGATGAGGTTTTCATGCCGAACTTGGAGGATGCGCAGATGCTGCCCAAGGGCTCGGCGGCGCTGCGCCTGCTGCAGCGCATACGCGATGAAGCGCATCGTTTTGCCGTAAGCTATCATCGCCTGCTGCGCGGCAAAGAAGCGCTCCTTTCCAGACTCGACGAAATCCCGGGCATCGGCAAGCGACGCCGCGAGAAGTTGCTGCGTCATTTCGGCAGCCTGGACAATTTGCTCAGCGCTTCCATTGATGAGATTCAACAGGTTGAGGGTTTTTCGCAGAAGCTGGCGCAGCAGCTGTACGAGGTTCTGCACGATAAGGAGGAGGGGGTAGATTAATTTTCCGGCAGGGACGCCGTCTTTTTCTTCTCCATGGCTTCGAGGCGTTCGACGAGTATTTGCGGGTGCGCGGCAAGATACGAGAGCGTCGTATCGAATTGTTCCGGCGACATGCCGCACCGCTTGAGGGCGGAATCGAGCAGGGCGCTGCGGTCGAGAACGCCGCTCGAATCTGCAGACTGCAGATCGGTCAAGGTTTCGTACACGGCAAAGAACAAGTCCACGTTCGGCTTGACTGCAGGCTTTTCTTTTTTGCATAATATGAACAGCAAAACAGCGGTTGTCAGCACCAGCACTTTCTTCATAAGTTCCTCGCTTTGCAGAAATCTACGAAAAGCCTTCCGCTTTAACAAGCAAAATGCATGCTGACCTTGAATTCGCTTGCTTTTATGCACCATTTTTTCTAAGTTTAAGCCTGAAAAAGCCGGATAAGCCGATGAAGCGCGAAACGGGTCGAATCGGCTTTTTTTATTTACAGAGCAGGGAATGGCGAAAAGCAATCGCGAAAAAACCCATTTCGTTTGTCAGGAATGCGGCGCCGCGTTTTCCAAGTGGCAAGGAAGATGCTCCGAGTGCGGCGCTTGGAACAGTCTGATCGAAGAGCGTGTTGCGGCTACGGCATCGCGCAATTCGCTCATGACGCCCTCCAAACCGACGGTGATTCGCTCGCTGCACCAGATCGATTCCGCTTCCCAGCCGCGCCTGGCGATGCGCAGCAGCGAGTTGAACCGCGTTCTCGGCGGCGGACTCGTGCGCGGATCGGTTGTGCTCATCGGCGGTGATCCCGGCATCGGCAAATCGACTCTGTTGCTGCAGGAGGCCGCGGCGCTTGCCGGCGACTCCTTGAAGGTCCTCTATGTCACCGGCGAAGAGTCGCTCGAACAAATCAAAATGCGGGCCGATCGACTGGCTTTAACCTCCGAACATCTTTTTCTTTTAGCCGAGACTGAAATCGAAGCCGTCCTTCACGCCGTCGACCAAGTGCAGCCGGGTTTGGTGGTCATTGATTCCATTCAGACCATGTATTCCTCATTGTTGGAGAGCGCGCCGGGCAGCGTCGGCCAAGTCAGAGAGTGCGCTCATCTTCTCATTCAAGCGGCCAAAGAGCGCGCCATGCCGGTGCTCATGGTGGGACATGTTACCAAAGAAGGATTTCTTGCCGGTCCCAAAACGCTGGAGCACATGGTCGATGCGCTGGTTCTTTTTGAAGGCGATCGCGAGCAATTCTACCGGATTCTGCGCGCCGTCAAAAACCGCTTCGGTTCGACGCGCGAAATCGGCGTCTTTGAGATGCGCGAGGACGGCCTGGTCGACGTCCCCAATCCGAGCGCAGTCTTTTTATCGGAGCGGCAGACCGGAAGCGGCGCAACGGTCGCCTGCTGCATGGAGGGCACCCGGCCGATCCTGCTCGAGATCCAGGCTTTGGCGGCGCCGACCAAATACGGCTATCCGCAGCGTATTGCCACCGGCATGGACGCCAAGCGGCTGATCATGCTGCTCGCCGTGCTCGAGCGGCGACTCGGCTATCAGGTCGGCAGTATGGACGTTTTCCTCAACGTCGTCGGCGGACTGCGCATCGACGAGCCGGCCGCGGACTTGGCGGTGATCGTCAGCATCGCCTCCAGCGTCCGCAATCGCGAGATCGATCCGGCGGCGCTGTTTATCGGCGAAGTCGGTTTAGGCGGCGAGCTGCGCTCCGTCATGCACATCGAAGCCCGCATTGCCGAGGCAGAGAAAATGGGCTTTCAGCGCATCATCGTACCCAAGGGCAACAGCCGCTCGCTTCGTTCTTTCGACAAGATTCAGGTGATACCGGCAGCGACCGCATATGAAGCTTTTAAACAAGCGGTGCAGTAAGGCAAATGAAGTTTGAGCTGCAGAAAATCGACCGCAACACCGGTGCGCGCGCAGGAGTGCTGACCACCGATCACGGTGTTGTCGAGACGCCCGTCTTTATGCCGGTCGGCACCCAGGGCAGCGTCAAAGCGGTCTCGCCGGCCGAGCTGCTGGAGGTCGGCGCGCAGATCATTCTCGGCAACACCTATCACCTTTATTTGCGCCCAGGGCAAGAGATTGTGCGCAAAGGCGGAGGCATTCAAGCCTTCAGCGCTTGGCATCGGCCGGTGCTGACCGACAGCGGCGGCTTTCAAATATTCAGCCTGAATGATCTTAACAAGGTCACGGAACAAGGACTCGAATTCCGCTCCCACCTCGACGGCTCGAAGCATTTCTTTACGCCGGAAAAAGTGGTGGAAATTCAGCGGGATCTCGGCTCGGACATTATGATGGTGCTGGATGAATGCGTGCCGCTGCCCGCGGATTTTGTCTATGTCCGCAAGTCGGTCAAACTCACCGTCGATTGGGCGCGCCGCAGCCTCGAGGCGTTTCGCCGGATACCCGAACGCCATCCCTTCTCGCAAGCGCTGTTCGGCATCGTTCAGGGAGCTACGTTTGCCGAGCTTCGGCGAGAATGCGCCAGGGCATTGATCGACATGGACTTTGACGGCTATGCGATCGGCGGGCTATCCGTCGGCGAAAGCAAAGAAGAAATGTACGAAATGACCGCCGTGGTTACGGAGCTTTTGCCGAAAGATAAACCGCGCTATCTGATGGGCGTCGGCAAACCGGAGGATCTGCTTGAAGGCATTGAACGCGGCATCGACATGTTCGACTGCATTCTGCCGACCCGCAACGGCCGCAACGGCCAAGCGTTCACCGCTGACGGGCCGATCAACATCAAGAACCTGGCGCACCGTGAGGCGTTTTCACCCTTGGACGAAACGTGCGACTGTTACACCTGCCGCAATTTTACCCGCGCATATCTGCGGCATCTCTATTTGGCAAAAGAGCTGCTGGTGCTGAGGCTTCTCAGCATTCACAATCTACGTTTTTATCTCCGGCTGATGCAGCAGGCGCGGCAGGCCATCCTGGCCGATGAATTCTACGCATTTAAAAAGCGGTTTTTGGCAAGATACCTTGACAGTTCATCTTAACTGAGGAGAGATTATGTACGTTCTGCTTTCGCTCATCGCATCTGCGGGCGGCTCTGCGTCCGGCGGCGCCCAGCCGAGCCCGTTCGGCATGTTCCTGCCTTTGATTCTCATTTTTCTGATCATGTGGCTGATGATTTTTCAGCCGCAGGCAAAGAAACAAAAGCAGCATCAAAAAATGCTTGCCGAAACACAACCCGGGGATCGGGTTTTGACCATCGGCGGCATCCTGGGCACCGTCAAGGGCTTCAAGAAAGACAATCAGATCGTCATTTTAGAGATCGCCGACAATTGCAAAATCGAGCTCCTGCGCAGCTCGATCGCGCAAAACTTTTCCGCTGAAGAACGGAATCAGGCGTCGGCAAAGAAATGAAGCTGCTGTTTATGGGCACGCCGGATTTTGCCGTGCCCACTTTGCAGAAACTGGCACAGAGCGGTCATCCTCTCGTTGCCGTGGTGACCGCCCCGGATAAGCCGGCGGGACGCGGGCAAAAGCTGACGCCACCGGCCGTCAAGGTCGCGGCGCAGGAACTCTCGATTCCCGTCCTTCAGCCGGAGAATCTGAACGACGACGCGTTTCTTCGCACCCTGCAGCAGTTCGACGCCGACCTGTATGTGGTGGCGGCTTTCCGCATTCTGCCGGAATCGATCCTTCGTCTGCCTCCTCTTGGGGCAATCAATCTGCACGC
>JAPDPN010000028.1:0-28199 GCA_034506455.1 Candidatus Zhuqueibacterota bacterium
TCATCCAAGCCGTTCCAGCCGATCTGGTGTTGACCGGCTTCCCAGCGTCCCTGCGCCAGGGTTTTGATCCGCTCGCCGCGCAGGTTGTAGACGGCCAGATCGATTTCCGCCGCCTGCGACAATCTAAACGGAATGAGAGTTTGCATATTGAAGGGGTTCGGATAGGCGGCCAGCAGCTCGAACTCCTTGACCGCGCCGGAAAAGTCATATTCCTTTGCCTTTACGCCGCTCGCCGAGGTGTCGATGACCCGAATGTCATCGATATAAATCGTCGTGGTATTGGCGCCGATGTTGAAGCGGATGTGATTCGAAGGGTCGGTGCGCACGGCCTCGAATTCATAGGGGCCGTACAGATTGGCGCCTTCGATGTCGATATCCATGGCCCATTGCACCGCCCACGGATCCTGATTCTCCTGCATGGATATGTTGATGGTTTTCTTTACATCGGCGTCGGCCATGAAAGAAATCAGATAGACATGACCGGAATCCACGGGAATGTTCTGCTGCAGCTGGACGTGCCAGTTGTAGCTGCCGCCGCTGGTGATCTCGACCATCAGATAGCTTGCGTCGTCGAAATAGGCCTCATCAATGACCGTAGCTTTGGCGCTGGCGCCCGAGCCGCTGTTGACGTTCAGACTCCATGGCGTCATGACGCTGCACTCAAAGCTTCCGTTCTGGGCTTTTTCTCCGAACGAGACCGGCCCGACCTTGACGCGCACCGGATCGGACCAGGCTTCTTTGTTGTCCGTAGTCCGCAGTTGCGCCTGAAGAATGTAGGCTCCGCGCACCACCTTTTTCCAGGTAAATTCCCACGGCTCTTTTTTCACCACGCCGCGATACATGCCGTTGATATACACCCGCAGGTCCTTAAAGCTCTCACCGGTGTAATCCACATTGAAAGTCACTTTTACATCTCCGCACGGCGCCAAAACCTCGCCGTTTTGGGGGCTGGTGATGGAGACCTTTAGTGCGGCGTGTAGCGGAACCGCGAGAAAAAGCCCGACGCAAAAGACAATCAACAATACCCAACGATTCATGGTTCTTCTCCTTCTTGATGGATTGACCGACAATTCGAATACAAAATAAGAAATTTAGCGCCGCAATGGTAGTATTTTCTTTGCTTTCTCGAACTATGAACGTCGGTACGGTAAATAAAAAAGGCATTGCCGTGTTTCACCGCAATGCCTGCCAAAATTTTTTGGTGCCGAGGGCGGGAATCGAACCCGCATGGACCAAGGTCCGCTGGATTTTGAGTCCAGTGCGTCTACCAATTTCACCACCTCGGCAAGTGATTAAATATAGCGAGATAGAGGGTGAAAGTCAAGGGAAATGTCCCTTTTGCGGATCCAATTTGCTTTTGTTTTGTACCTTCTCTGTTTAAAAGCGGGCACAAAGCCCGCGGCCGATTATCGATTCTGCCGGATAAATCGCTGAATCTGCTTGCGACTATTCCGGCTGTTTTCTATCTTTTTTGTGATTTTTATTGGAGGTGGTTATGAAATTCGTTTTTCTGATGCTTATGGTCGGCGCCGTTTGCGCTTTGGCGCAGGAAAACCTTATCCGTAACGGCGAGTTCGACGACGGTCGAAAGTATTGGAGCGTCCGCAAGGAGAACGATGCGGAAATGACCGTCGAATATCCCAAGGACTCGCAGCTTTCCGGGGAAGCTTCCTGTCTGATTAAAATAACTAAAGGAGGCAGTCAAAAGTCCGATGTCTATGCGCAACAAGGGGTCGTTTTAGAGGAGGGCAAAGCCTATCGTCTCAGCTTTATGGCGAAAAGCAATGCTCCGCACACAATTTTGGTGCAGTTTAAAGAAAGCGAGGGACTCCAGCGGGTCCTATGGGAAAGCCCGCTGCTGGAGCTTCAGGACGAGCCGCGGCATTATGGTCCTTTTCTCTACAATAGCAATCTGAACGCCAATGCGGTTCTCAAATTCCTGGTCGGCGGCAAGGACAATGTGGAGGTGCGCCTGGATTCGGTTTGGCTGACGCGGGAGGATCGCCCCAACTATGTCAAGACGGTCGACAAATTCCGCAGGCGTGTTCACACCTATCAAGGTACGACGATTCCCTATCGGCTTTGCTTTCCGGATTTTTACGATCCGACGCAGCGTTACCCCCTGGTATTGGCGCTGCACGGCGCCGGCGAGCGCGGGAACGACAATCAGATTCACATCGAGCTGCATCGACTGGCCACCAGTTGGGCGGACAGCACCAATCAAAAGAAATATCCCTGCTTTGTCGTGGCGCCGCAGTGCCCGGCCGACAACCGCTGGGTGGACAGCGATTGGGCGACCGGCTATTATCGCATCAGCGAAACGCCGGTCAGCAACGAGCTCTTGGCGGTCGTGGATTTGCTCGACTCTTTGGTTGCTGCCTATTCTGTCGATGTCGATCGGCTTTACGTCACCGGTCTCTCGATGGGCGGCTACGGCACATGGGATCTGATCACGCGCTGGCCGGACAAGTTTGCCGCCGCCGTGCCGATGAGCGGCGGCGGCGATTCGACGCGCGCCGACCGCATCAAACATCTGCCCATCTGGGCGTTTCACGGCCAGGTCGACAACACGGTGCCGCCGCAGGGCTCAAGGCAGATGATCGAAGCGCTCGAGCGCCGCGGCCGGCAGGCCGTTTATACTCACTGCAAAGTCAATGACTGCACCGGCATGAGCGACGACGAGATCGCCGCGGCTATTGCCGGCGGCGCGACTCTGCTGTATACCGAATGGAAAGGCAAAAGCCACGTCATGTGGGCGGAAAGCTATGACTATCCTTACCTCTTTCCCTGGGTTTTTGCGCAAAACCGTAAAAACAATCCGCCTGCCGTACGGGTCGAAAAGGCAGCCGAAACTCCGCAGCTCTCCCTGACCCTCAAACCTGCCTATCCGAACCCGTTCAATCCGGAAACGACCATCGAGCTCGCACTCAGACGCGATCAGGAGGTCAGGATCGAAGTCTATGATCTGCTGGGCAAAAGAGCGGCTCTATTGTTCGAAGGGAGATTAACGGCCGGGGTTCATCAGATACCCTTTCGCGCGAACGGCCTGAGCTCGGGCGTCTATATCGTTCAGGCATCGGCCGAAGGGCAAATCGTCCGGCAAAGCCTCACTTTGCAGAAATAAAAAAGGGCGGCCGTTGGGCCGCCCTGCACGTCTTAAGGGTTGTCCTGCGGACAGAGCGGACAATACAAGGCAATGTCCACGGCGGCATTGTTGATGCGGCCGCCCCCTTCCTGAATCAAACCGAAATCGATGGTTTCCTGCGAGCGAATTTTTACTTTGTTGCGGCTGAACTGGTAGGTATAGGCTCCCTGATTAACCGTGACGGTAAAGTTTACTTCCTGGTCGCACGGCGCAAAACTGGTCAATGACAGATAAGTTTCGTTTTTGCTCTTTTCGCCGGAGCATTTGCCCGACCACACCTCAACCTTTTGCAGAAAAGTAAACTTGAAGGCATATTTATTGAACCCTTTGTCGTAGACAAAGTGCGAGGTGCTTATGTCGTATTTTTCGCTGATTTCGCAGGGGTTGGAACAGCTCATCAGCAGAACGGCAACCGCCGCAAAGGGCAGTATGGATTTCATTGTCCACCTCTTTCCCGACTGCGGCGCCGCAGCATGTCGCTGATGCGCTTGCCGACCAATCGATCCGCAGCGGCAACGACTTTTTTGATGACCTCAAAAACATCTTCATCCCCCGGCCAATACTGTTTCAGCAGCTCAGGCGGAGTATTGCTCAGCAGACCGTGCAGCACGTAAGCGGTCAGCACCAGATCGTCGGCCCAGGCGACCGGTCCGATGATCGCCTCAGGAATGAGATCGAACGGGGAGATGAAATAGGCCACTGCAGCCATCAACTTGAGACGCTCGGAAATCGGTACGCGCGGATCGATCGACAGCTTCCATACCAAATAGAACATGTCCGGCGCCCAAATGATGTACTTGGCGTAAGGAGAAGCCGCATTCATATTATTGTTGATCCAGTCCAGCACCTTTTGGCGCAATTTCAGGTAAAAACCTTGCTCCTTTTCCATTGCCCACTCCCTAAAGTCTCTTTCAACCGCAAAAATGTAGCAAAACGGAAAAGAAAAGCCAAGAATTCTTTTTGTCGTTCGCAAGAGACGATTGTACTGCGAAGGTTTGATTTTTATTCGCTTGATAAAAAGCCGGAAAAACTTGAATCTTTTTGTACTGCTTTTGCATCAGAAAGTAAAAAAGAAGAAAATTATTCTGTTTTATATTTTTTTATTGAAAATATTTTCTAACTTTAAGAAGATTGAAATAGGCTTGTTGGGGAAAAGCGTTGAAAGCAACGCCAAAAAGTCCAGCGAACTGTTTAAAACGAAAGGAGCTGCTATGAAGAATCTAGTCGTTACCGCTGCGATTCTTTTGCTGGTCGTCGCCGGTGCTTGGGCGCAACTCAATCCGGCGGACCGGCCGACTTGGAGCAGAGGCGTGATCTTGAATTTTCAAGAGAGCACAGAACTCGGCGAGGCGTTCAATCTGATTCAGGTTGAATGCAACAACCAATCGATTTTCGAACCGGCGAATAACCCGGCGCCGGTCAACAAGCCGGATGATTTTCCGTTCAACAGCGCCAACGTCGGCAAAATTACCACCACGGCCTGCGACAAAGAGGGCTTTTACATCGACAAAGAGTTTGTTCTGGATTTCACCTTTAGGCCGTGGATTTGGGTCGACGTGATTGCGCCAGCGGCAGGCAAAAAAGTCCTGCTTGTTTTGGAGGCTTGGAGCGATCCGAGCGTGCGTAAAGAATTCGAGGTGACGACCGCGCAAGGCGGCGTATGGGAGCGCTTGACGTTCGACGTCGGCGGCACCGAGTCGTTCAAATACGGCCGCGTCGGCTTGTTTTTCGATTACGGCGGCACGACGGCCGGCGAGGTGTGGTACTTTGACAATGTGCGCCAGATGCAGCCGCCGATCACCTACGACAACGGCCTGATCGAGGACTTTGAGACGCCCAACCGCATGTTCTGGGGCGACTGGGGCGGTTGCGAGTTCACCATCGGCGAAAACCCGTCGAAAAATGACGCCAATCCCAGCAACATGGTCGGCATTTTCTACACAACCGCCGAACAATGGGAAGGCGCCTGCAATGCCGAACGCCTCTATCCGCTCGATTTTGCCGGCGCCAACGGCGGCTCGATCACGGTCAAAGTCTACGGCCCGGTCGGCAAGCGGCTGATGGTCAAGATCGAAAACACTATCAATAAAACCGAACAGCCGATCGAAAATCCGATCTATCTTACGCAGGACTACCAATGGGAAACGATCGATTTTGACTTTACCGATCGCGTGCTCGCTCTGCCGGAAAAATACCATACCGGCTTTTATGACCGCATCGCCATTTTCCCGGATTTCGGTTCATCGGCAACCGGCGAAGACTGGTACATTGACGACATCATCTGGACCGGTCAACCGACCAACGTTGCGAACAAAAAGCCGGAAAACTTGGACCTTGCGGTCCGCAACTATCCCAACCCCTTCAACCCGATTACGACCATCAGCTATAACCTGCCGCAGGCGGCCATGGTGAATTTGGCGGTTTTCGACCTCAACGGCCGTCAAGTAGCCCAGTTGGTCGATCACCGTCAGGCAGCCGGCTCTTACGAAATCCGTTTTGATGCCTCGCAGCTGCCCAGCGGCACTTATTTCTGCCGCCTGATCGCCGGCGACCGAGTCGCCACCCACAAGATGCTGCTGCTCAAGTAATTCCGGCGCGTTCGAATTCTGCGGGCGGAGCATAAATCGTTTGTTTGCTCCGCCCTTTGTTTTGTCATGATGGCTCCATCCGTCCATTATCAAAAAGCATGAATAAAGCATTTTCCCTCTTTATCCTGATTCTCTGCACTGTCGAACTGCCGCCGTCTGCTTTCGGCGAGGAACTAGAGAGTGAGGCGGTCACCCTTACTTCTTCGAATCTGCCCATCCTACTAATTGACACCCGCGGCAGAGCCATTCCGGACAGCTTTCGGATACCGGCCAAGCTCGAGGTGAAATACAGAACCGACGGCAGCCGCAATTTCATCAACGATCCCTCTTTGCTTCAAGTCGATATCGCCATTGAAATCCGCGGCTCATCCTCAGCGTATTTCGACAAAAAGAGCTACGGCTTTGAGACGCGCGATTCGGCCGGCAATAATTTGAACGTGTCTTTGCTCGACATGCCGAGGGAGAATGACTGGATCCTCTACGGCCCTTACAGCGATAAAAGTCTGATCCGCAATGTACTTACTTTTAACTTGGGGCGAAGCATGGGGCGCTACGCTTCCCGCACCCGCTTCTGCGAACTGGTGCTGAACGGCAGGTACCAGGGGCTTTATGTGCTGATGGAGAAAATCAAGCGGGATAGAAATCGCGTGGCGATTGCCGAGCTAAAGCCTGATGATAACCAAGGTGACGCCGTGACGGGAGGATATATCCTCAAAGTCGACAAACGGGATACCAATCCACCGGGTTGGACGTCACCGGCAAGACCGGTCAACGGAGGCGAGCAGATCTTTTTCCAGTACGTTTATCCGAAAGCCGAGGAGATAACTCCGGAGCAGAAGCACTATATTCAAAACTACATTTACCAATTCGAGGCTGCTCTCAACAGCGCCAACTATCGCGACCGAGAGCGGGGATACCTGCCTTTTGTCGATGAGCTCTCTTTCGTCGACATGATGATCATCAACGAATTGACCAAAAACATCGACGGTTATCGCTTCAGCACCTTTATGTACAAAGACCGCGGCGGCCCTTTGACCATGGGGCCGATTTGGGATTACGACTTGGGTTTCGGCAACGTGGATTACGGCCACGAAAGGGCCATGCACCCGGACGGTTGGATGTACAATCAGTCAGCCGGCCGCATGTATTGGTGGCCGCGGATGATGCAGAACTATCGCTTCAAGCTTCTTTTGAGTCGGCGTTGGTACGACCTTCGTCGCTCATCCTTCAGCAACGGCCGCGTGCTCGCCGTAATCGATTCGTTGACGCAAATTCTGGACGAGGCACAAAAGCGGAACTTCCAGCGTTGGCCGGTACTCGGCGTCTATCTGTGGCCGAATTTTTTCATCGGCAAAACTTTTACCGAGGAAATCGATTATCTCAAAAGCTGGATCTTGAATCGCCTGGAGTGGATGGACCGTAACATGCCGTATCCCAACACCTCGGCCGAGCAAGTCGACGAAGAAATTGAGGGGCAAATCGTCGTTTTTCCCAATCCGTTTCGGGATAAAGTAGAATTCTATCTTTCACCCAGTCCCTTTCCGCGGGAGGTGCGCATCTACAATTTGCTGGGGCAGCTGGTAACAAGCCTGAATCTGCCGTGCGGGTCAACACCGAATTACATCACCTGGATGGAACCCGCTTTTGATTATGGAACCTTAAATGCGGGCATTTATTTTTATCATCTGTTTGAGGACGGAAAAGCGGTTTCTCACGGTAGGCTGGTTAAAATCAAATAGAAAAAGCGCCTGCCCAATGGAGCAGGCGCTCGTTCCAACTCTATTTTTTTACCAATTCGGCCGTCAATTTCAATTCCACTTCGTGACCGACCACCAAGCCGCCGGTTTCCATGACCCTATCCCACGTCAATCCCCATTCCGTACGGTTCAACACGCCGGTGGCTTCCACGCCCAACCTTTCGCTTCCCCATGGGTCTTTAATCGGACCGGCGATCGTCGCCAAGAGCTCTATTGGTTTGGTCACGCCGCGCATCGTTAAATTGCCGATGACTTTATAGCGCTCGCCGTCCTTTTTCACGGAAACGGTTTCGAACACGATCTCGGGATACTTTTCGACGTCAAAAAAGTCGGCGCTGCGCAGATGGTTATCGCGCGCTTCATTGCCGGTGTCGATGCTTGCCGCCTTGACGACGCCTTTGACCTTGGCCTTTTCGACGTTTTGCGGGTCCAAAGTGATTTCGCCGCTGTATTCGGTAAATTTACCGTTCACTTTGGCAATGACCATATGCCTGACTGAAAATCCGATCTCCGTATGCGACGCATCGACCGCCCACTCGGCCGCGTTGAGTGAAACATTGGCAAAAACTAGTGCTGCTAGTCCCAAAAGAAATCTTTTCATTATAAGCCTCCTTGTTTTTTTCAACCCTTTCCAATTTCGAAAAGGGAAGAGTTTCAACAAGAAAGCCTCGCCATTTATTTCCGAGCACGATTCAGCGGATCAAAGCGATTTTTGCATATACCGCCTGGTCTCCGGACGTCGCTCGGAGGTAATAGACACCGCTCGGCGCCGGATCGCCCTGTTCATTCCGGCCGTCCCATACCAAACGATGAACACCGGCTTCCCGTTTTTCTTTAAGGAGTAGGGCGGTTCGTTTGCCCAAGACATTAAAAACTTCCACGGTCAGCTGTCCGGCCTGCGGCAGATCGCAAAAAACCACAGTTTGGGAATTAAAGGGGTTCGGAAACGCCGGATGCAGCGTAAACTGAGCGGGAATCGATGCCGGGGATGCAATTTCGGCCGGGAAAGCCTGATTGGGTGCGGCCGGAGTGGGCTTGTACTGCAGGCGCCACTCTCCTCCGCCATCCGGAAAACGACCGTATGAATTATTTTTGCCGGCGGAAACAAAAGTCACGGAATCGATTAGAGTGACGGAGGTTCGGGTGATTTTTACCACGGCAATCTTTTCGCCGTGGGCGTTGAGCTTGAAATTGAGATGGCAGATTCCCTGTTCCGGCTGCCCGTCCGCCCAAAGCAGCAGAAAGCCTTTTGCGGGCACCGTCGTCTTTTCAGGCTCCCCAACTGCCATGCGATGTTTGGTCGGATTTGCGGGATCGTCCGTCAAATAGAGCCCGGCGATATCGATCGGCTCGTCGCCGGAGTTATACAGCTCGATCCAGTCATCGAATTCTCCCGCTTCATCTGCAAATTCGGATGTGTTGTCCGCCATCACCTCATTAATGACCAGGCCGTTGGTTTGCGGCGGTCCAAAGTGATAGGCATAAGCGCCGATGTCGCTGCGGGTGCCGTCGGGATCCAATGGTGCCGAAGGATCGCCCGCATCGATGCAGGGCGAAGCAAGCAAAAGATTGAAATTGCCATGCAGCGGATCGACGAATTGCGCCTCGCCCTTGAGATTGCCTTCGCCCGGCAGCCGATTCTTTTCCGAGAGGCAGTAGGCAAATTGAACATCCGATTGATTGAGAGCCTCAGCTTCAAGATCAAAACGTCCGGCGAAAATCGAGTTGAAGACGGCTGCCCTTCCGCCGCCTTGGCCGGTGGTCTTTTCATACAAGGCGACGCCGACACGGCAGTCAAAGAAGGTGCAGTGATCGATCGTCGCTTCGGAAGCATCCTTGACGGCAACCCCCATTGCCGCATTGACGATTAAATTGCGTCGGATCATCGTGTCCATGGAGTTTTCGCCGACCGAAATCCCTTTGTCCGGTGTATTGAAAATCCGGTTGCCTTCGATCAACACGTTTTTGGAAGCGCCGATATCGATGCCGTCGCGGTTGGAATTGTCGCTGATAATCTCAATCAACGAGTTTCGAATGATGCCGTTATCGACCGAATCAAAGTCGATCTCGCCGTTACCGAAAAGCCGGCAGCCTTCGATGCGCGCCATTGCGTTTTGGACATGAAGGATGTCATCACCGGCGCCGGTTCCGTCCAAGACGCAGGCAAGCAGCGTGACGCTGCCGCCGCTGCCGTTGAACGGCTGGCGACATTTGTTGATGGTCACGTGATCGAGGATTACCGCAGAATTTTGCGACGCGACCGCCGCATTAAAGCGGGCGGCATCGGCGCCGTTCGTCGCTCCTTGAATCAGAGTATAAGCGATTGTCGAGGGGCCGGCTGCTTGATCAAAACACAATGCACCCCACCTTCCATCGCCGATACCGCGCAGGTTGACGGGCGCCTCGGGCGTACCGACGACGTTGAGCCGGCCGCGCACAATCAGATCGGCGCCTTCGGCAAAGCGCACCTCTGTACCGGCTTCCAGTGTGAGAATTGCGTTCGGCTCTATCGTTACGCTGCCGAGAGCCAAATAGGGCGAACCGGCGGCCGTCAGCGTTTGATTGCCGGAAATCGAGCTCGGCAGAACCCGCGCGCTTTCGGGTTGAAAAGCCGCGATCAACGAGCGGTCATTGTCCAATGTAAGCGACAACTCCGGCTGCAAGGAAATCGCCTCATCACCGCCAATCTGCTCGGCCTCAATTTCCAAATCAAAGCTTAGATCCGTGCTGGAGCCGCTGTTCTGATGAATCTCCACGGCGATCAGGTTTTCGCCGCTCTGCAGTACGTTCCCTGGAAAGGTGAATTCAAAAAAAGTGCCTTCGTCGGCTCCGCCGACGGCTGAAGAAGCAGGGGTTGTATGCTGTACGGCGCCCTCGGGCATGTTCGAGCGAAAAAGCTCGGCCCCATTGAGATAGACAACGGCGCCGTCGTCGCGCAAAAGTTTAAAGAGAACGGTCTTGATCTTGGAAACATCGGTGACGGTGAATAACGTGCGAAAATAGGCGGTCATATACTTGTGCGAAGCATCCGGCCCATAATTGATGACCGTCGCTTCGTCGTTCTCGCCGTAACCGAATTGCGCTCGGCCGCTTTTCCAAGAAGAATCATCGTATTCGGCAGTAAACCAATTATCAGCCGGCCGATTGTTCTGATCAAAATAATGCCAAGTTGCACCCCGAGGCAGAAGCAGCGTCCTTGACGATGAAGCGCCGTACCAGCCGGAAAAGACAAAACCGGGATTCGGCTGCGCTCTAAGGACGACCTGCATACCTGGAAAATAGAGACCCGAAAAACTTTTGGTGGTCTTGGCATTGCCGATCTGCACTTCGCCGTAGTTCGGCTGCTGGACTTGAACATTGAGCCTGACTTGGCGGCCCAGGTTCAACAAAGAGACGAGCTGCTGCGTGGCGATCGTCGGCCTTGCCTGAACGATGTCGCGCATGTCCTTGACGTTGTTCTGCCAGTCGGTCATCGAGGGGATGCCGCAAACATTGTTGCCGCAATGGTCTTTCCAGCGCTCGATGTGCCGCGGCATTTCCGCGGCGATGCCCGCCTGGAGACTGTCGAGCAGCGCCGTCATGGGCTCGGGTTGAAAAGCAGAGTTGATCAGTTCTGCATATCGTGTGATCAAGCGCTGCTTGAATTCATTGTTTTTCAGCAGATTGCGGAACAGCTCAAACTTTTCCGCCATGTCGGCCCATGCGTTGAAGTTGCGGTCACGGAAACCGCGGTCCATATCGAAAAGCAGCCACTGCCATTTGCCGTCGGGCGTGCGCGGCCGCCAGCAGCGGATATTGTGCGCCCAGCTGGTGTTGCCGGTAAAGGCTTCGGCAATGACATAGTCGATGAAATTGTCAATGTCGACGCGCGCGGCAACCCAGGCGTAGTGATCCGCCTGCGCCAGGTCGTGGGTAGAAAGATAAGCGATAAGCTCATCATAGGCTTTGCGGTCGCCGTCAAGAACGGTAACCGGATCAGCCTGCCGCTCGTCGATGTACAACAGATCGATGTTGTTCGGATCCGCGCCGTGATATGAGGCAAGGTACTCGCCGTTGTATTTTTCCCGAATATTATGGATGCCGTAATACTCGCCGTTGATAAACACCACCGCCGGACGATAAGCCTGCGTGTCGATCGTCAGGCAGCGGCGCATCAACGTCTGGATAAAGCCGTCGCGGAACATGGTGCGGTGCCAATCGTCGCTGCTGCTGCGGAGAATAAAAGAATCAAAGGTCTGCACCGATTGTCCCGGAAAAAGCGGATACTCGAGCGTCCGGTTCATGAAAACCGCCAGCGACTTTTGCGGAATATAAATGGCCGTGCGGCCGAAAAGGCGTAGATCGACGTTTTCGGCAAATCGGCGGCTGCCGTCCGATTCGAAAAATTCCAAAACCGCCGGCCGTTTCCAGTTTTCACGGGCAGCGATGTTGCGGTCGACATAAATGCCGTACTCATCGCTGAACAGATTGGCTGACTCTGTCGAAAGCGAAACTACCGGCAGAGTCGTCTCTTCATCGATGAACAGGGTGCAGGTCTCAACCGGTCCAGGAAGGCGCCCGGGTTCGTAGGCGCGCGCTTTGACGACCGCAGTACGGGTGACGACGATCGGCGTTTGATAAACTTTGGAGGTACGCGTCGGAGTCGAGCCGTCCAGGGTATAGCGTATGACTGCTCCGTTTCCGGCAGAGAGCAGCACAGCCTGAGCGCCGCGATAAAAGCCGGGGGAAAGAGAAAACCTGACTTTGCCGGCTCGTTCATCGGAAACATAGCCTTCCGCCGCATTGACTTTTCCCGGCGTCGGCTGTTCAAAATAGAGCAGGCGTTGCGGATTCTTTGGATCGCGGCCGAAGGAGATGTCGCTGAACTGCTTCTTAAAGGTCAGCGTATCGACGACCGTGCCGTCGGCTGCGAAAAGTCCAACCATCTCGCCGTCGTTGTCCAGTTTAAAATTGGCATGCAGGTTTTTCAAGGCGGCGTCGTTGCCGTCGGCCCAAATCAAGAGATAGCCGTTGACGGGGACGGTCGTTCCGGCAGGGATGCGCCATTTTTTCGGAACAGACAGATCATCGGTCAGGTAAGCGCCGCTCAAATCGACCGTAAAAGGCCCCGAGTTGTAGATCTCGATCCAGTCTGCATATTGCAGCGAATCGGGGTCAAGAGCGGTCAGCTTGTTGGAGGCCATAATTTCATTGATCCATACGGCCGATAAAGCCGCATGCGTCATCGAAACGATAATGAAAAACATTGAAATTGCTTTACGAAGCATTTCCGATCTCCCGTTCTGCATGCAAAAGAACCGTAAGCATTTTCAGCTTGTTGCAGGTTAAGGTTGTTTAAAAAAATGACGAACGTGGAATGGTGAAAAGTTTTTTCAAAGGGTAAGCTGCCTACAGCTCAAAAAGTTTAGATGATGCGGATGATGATAGTATATTATGAAATTTGAAAATTAGACTGGTGCATAATTTATCATAACGTCGGATAAAGATAAAGTAAAAAATCATACAAGCAAACCCGCGGCTCTTCCAAGATTTTAAAACAACAGATAAAACAGGCCGGCAAAATGAAGAGGCAGGTTTGACTTTAACAAGCATCCGATTGACTCCAGGACACAAACAGAACGGCAAAGGCCCCTCAACCGCAAAATTGGGTTTCACTTTAATAGAAAATTGTTATATTCTTTACGGTTGGTCGGGTTGAAAGGACAAGTGCATAACGAATGAAATGACTTGGAGATTTTTAAACCGAGCTGCGGGAGAGGCATGCGCGCCGTTTGCCCGGTTTTTTTCTGCAGAACCTTCAGGCAATAAAAGGCCCAACATGGTCCCTATTCTTTCGAAAATCCATCAATACGAGTTGAAAACTTGGCTTGTCAAGCTGCCTTTTTTGTGTACGCCCAGCCTGTGCCGGCGATGCAAAAAAAACGTAACTCGTCAAAACGTTTACGTCTCAACCAGCCTTTGTTTACCCAATCGTGCTTCCCTGTCGACCGGCTGCTGCGCTCATGCGGATGATGTGACCGCCAGGAACGGAGACGTTGTTTTAGAGACGGTTTTCTGTCCTGAGCTTTTGCAGGCGCCGGGCTATCAGACCGCTTTTGCCGGCAAACGGCATAGTGAAAAAGAAATCGATACATGGCAAACAAGCCGGCATTGAAGCCGCGCGGAATGCGCCTGCGGACGTCGGATCCGGCTTTGAAGCAGAGAGCTTTTTGCGGAACGATGAAAAATATAATACACCAACGGAGGACGTTATGAAATACTCGGCTGTTTTTCTATTATTGACCGCCCTTTTTTCCCTCCAGGCGACCGATTTCCCGCCCGAAGTCAAAGTCGGCGGTTTTGCAATCGGACCGCAACTCTGGAGCTTCCGTTTGTTTACCTTTGCCGAGGGCGCCTATAAGGCCAAAGAAGCCGGCTGTTCCGTTTTGGAGGCATTTCCCGGCCAGTTGCTCTGCCCGGAACAAAAAGTGCCGTTCGACCATAACGCCGATCCGGCCGTTTGGGCGCACGCCAAAAGAATTCTCGAACACGCCGGCGTGCGGTTGGTCAACTATGGCGTGGTCGGTTGGAAGGACGAAATGGAAATGGAACGCGTTTTCGTCTTTGCCAAGCTGATGGGCATTCCGGCCATTTCGATCGAGCCTGCGGATCACTCTCCGGCCGCCCTTGATGCGATCGAAAAGATGATTCAAAAATATGATATTCGCGTCGGTATTCATAATCATCCGCGGCAGCCGAACAATCCGGCTTATATCTACTGGAACGTCGACGAGGTTCTCAAGCTCGTGCAAGGACGCGATCCGCGCTTCGGCTTGGCGTGCGACACCGGTCACTGGCTGCGCTCCGGCATCGATCCGCTCACCGCTATTCAAAAAGCACAGGGACGGATCATCAGTGTACATCTCAAGGACCTGAATGCGTTCGGCAATCCGCAGGCGGAAGATGTGCCCTACGGCAAAGGCGTCGGCAAGATCGGCGAAATTCTCAAAGAGCTGAAACGCCAAAATTTTCAGGGCAACATTTCTATCGAATACGAAAGCGAGTGGGAAAACAACCTGCCGCGCATTCAGCAGTGCGTCGCGTTTGTCTTTCAATCCGCCAAGCCGTTCTAAGGTTAAAGACAGTCAGTCTCGATTACAGCAGGAAGTCGGATGGAACAGATCAAGGACTTTATTCAAGGACTGGCATCGATTGTTTGGGGATGGCCGTCGTTTTTCCCTTTGATGGTGCTGATTCTTCTCGGTACCGGCATCTATGTCACGTTTAGGCTCAAATGGATTCAATTGTCAAAGCTGGGACATTCGATCCATGCCGTGCTCGGGAAATACAGCAATCCGAATGATCCCGGCGACATTACTCACTTTCAAACTCTGTCGGCCGTGCTCTCGGCGACGGTGGGCATCGGCAACATTGCCGGGGTAGCCACGGCGATCTATTACGGCGGCCCCGGGGCGCTGTTTTGGATGTGGGTGACCGCCGTATTCGGAATGGCGCTGAAATATGCGGAAGCCACGCTTGCCGTCCGCTACCGCGTGATCAATGCCGACGGCTCGGCAAGCGGCGGGCCGATGTACTATATCGAAAAAGGGCTCGGCCGCCGCTGGAAGCCGCTGGCGGTTGCTTTTGCCGCTTTTGCCGTCATTTCTTCCATGGGCACCGGCAACTCAATTCAGGCCTTTACCTGCGCCGACCAGATTCTCAGTGAATTCAAACTGGCGCTGCCCGCCGGTCACTTTTTGATTACGCCGATCAATTTTCTCGGCATCAGCGTAGAGCCGGTCCGCATTGCCGTCGGATTGTTCCTGGCAAGTACGGTGGCGCTGGTCATTATCGGCGGCATTCGCCGCATCGGCAAAGTCACCGCCTGGTTGTCGCCGATCATGGGCTTGATCTATTTCATCGCCGGCAGCATCATTCTGCTGCTCAATTGGCGACATCTCCCCTCATCCTTTGCCGTAATATTCAGCCAGGCCTTCAGCCCCCGCGCCGAGCTGATCGGTTTCACCGGCGGCGGCTTTATGCTCTTTCTCAACACCATGATTTGGGGCGTAAAGCGCGGCCTCTTTTCCAATGAAGCGGGACAGGGTTCGGCGCCGATCGGCCACGCCGCCTCCAAGACCAAAGAGCCGGCGCGGGAAGGAACCGTGTCGATGCTTGGGCCGTTCATCGACACCTTGGTCATCTGCTCCATCACCGGCTTGGTCATCGTCTGCACCAATTCCTATGAAGTCCTGGTGAACGGCAGCCGCATGAACAGCTCGCCGCTGACCGCCTATGCCTTTCGCAACGGTTTGGCGCCGCTTTTTGCTTACGGCGATAAAATCGTCACGCTTTCCGTTTTTCTTTTTGCCATTTCCACCGCCATCAGCTGGAGCTATTACGGCGATCGCGCCGCAGAATACCTGTTCGGCCGCAAAGCGGTGTTGCCCTACAAATGGGTATATGTGCTGTTTCATTTTATCGGCGCCATCGTGCCGCTCGAAGTCGTCTGGGGCTTCGGCGATGTAGCGCTCGGACTCATGGCGGTACCCAATCTCATTGCCCTGATTGCCCTATCCAATCAGGTCGTCGCCATCACCGAGGACTATTTCAGCCGCAGAGGAGAATGGGAGAGGCGCTGATAATCCGGACGATGTACGGAGAGCAAAAGAAAAAACATTGCGCACATTCCTCGTCGAGGAGGCTATGAACCGCAAATTTGCACGCTTGCCGATTGATTTGCTCGTCTCAAAGGCTGCAGCCGTTGTTCTGTTTGTTTATTTCTTTTTCCGCATCAACCCGGAGCTGATCTATCAAGCGCAGCAACCGGTCTTTTTTTTCGATCGCCTCTTTTGGGCGGAATTTGGTCACCAGCCCGGCGGCGCGCTGGTATGGCTCGACCGCCTCGCATCTCAGCTTTACTACCACCGCTTCCTCGGTTCGATCCTGCTTGTACTTTTGCTAACACTGATTCCGTTCCTCTTTCATCAGACTATAAAGATAGGCCTAAATGATCGACCGCCCCAAAATGAATTTTTTCCGTTTGCCTGGTTGCCGTTCCCTATTCTCATCCTGCTTTACAGCCGCTACGACTATGCCCTTGCCGCCGCACTGGGTGCGCTGATCGCCTTGACGTTAACCTTTTTGTTTATTCGTTTTGCGCTAAAAAATTGGGTGCGGCGGCTCGTTACGTTCACGGCTCTTTTTGCCGTGCTCTATTGGATGACCGGCGGACCGGCATTCCTCTTTGCCGGTCTAATAGCCCTGGCATGGTCAAGAAGCAAACCGCTCGCCGCCGCGATTTCAGTTGCAACGGCGCTCTTTCTGCCCTGGCTCGGCATGCATACGATTTGGCTCATCAGGCCCCAAGAGGCCTTTACCGCCAACCTGAACCTCCGCTCTACGCTGCCGTTCAAGCTTGACGCGTTCTTTTGGATCTGTTTTCTTGTCGTTGCAGCCTTTTACTGGTTGTTGCCGCAAAATAAAGCCAAGTCCGCAAAAACGTTCCTGACCATATCCCTCGCGGTGCAAAGCAGCGTAGTGTTTCTTGCTTTGGCGGCAGCGCTCGCAGCACCGATCGACACGGCCCAGCAAAAGCTGCTGCAGCTGGATTATCATGCGCGCCGTGGCCAATGGCGGCAGGTCCTGGAAACCGCCCAAGACGGCCTAATCAACACCTACATCGGTCAGTTTCAGGCCAACCGCGCCCTCTACCATCTTGGAAGACTGTGCAGCGACATGTTTACGTTTGAGCAGCGCGCCGGAATCGACGGCCTTTTTCTCCACGAAAGCCTGCGCGCCGCCTATCCGCTGAGCTTCAGCGACCTGTATTTCGATTTGGGTTACATCAACGAAGCGCAGCACTGGGCGCACGAGTCGCTTTCCGTGTTTGGGGAGACGCCCTGGAATCTGCAGCGGCTGGCCGAGGTCTATTTGCTTAAAGGTGAGACCGCTGCAGCGCGCAAATGTCTCGACCGCCTGCAGCGCACCGTCTGGCATCGCCGTTGGGCGAAACAGTTCCTACCGCTGCTCGAAAAGCCGCCGGAAAAATGGCCGGATTACTTGCGCATCGCGAAGCAGAACATGCCGAAAACCGATTTCCTCTTTACGCCGGCCGAACCGGAAGAATGTCTCGAACATTTGTTGACCGACCGTCCGAATAATCGGGCAGCTTACGAGTATGCGCTGGCTGCAGCCATGCTGCTCGGCAAAGTCGGCAAACTGATGAACTTGACCGACCGCATCGAAGAGTTCGATTACCGCGCCGTGCCGCGCCATGTGGAAGAGGCCATGCTGCTGTTCATCACCAATGTCGGGCAAAAGGACCACAAGCTCCCCAGCTACGGCCTTTCGCAGGCCACGCTGCTCAATTACCGCCAGTTTCTAGCCGTTTTGGAAAAGTACAAGGGCGATAAAAACGCTGCTCTGCCCGAACTGCGCCGCTTCAGCGACACCTATTGGTTCTTTGCCATGTACCGTCTGAAAAAACAGTGAGGTCGAGTTATGCTGCCGAAAGCCGGAATCATCGTTTGCATGCTTGCTGCAGGACTTTATCCTGCGGCAGCCTCGCAAATCGACCGCACACCCAAGATCTACCCTGACTATGCCGGAATTACGATTCCCCCGAACATTGCGCCGCTAAATTTCATCGTGGAAGAGCAAGGCAGTCAATATCGCGTGGTCATCAGCGGAGAAAACGGCAAACCCATTCGAATAAAGAGTCGCTCCGGTAAAGTCATCATACCGCAGCGTAAATGGCGGAATCTATTGGAAGGCAATCGCGGCAAACCGCTGCAAATTGTCATAGCGGTGCAAGACAAGGGGCAGTGGCGGGAGTTTCGTCCTATCTTGAATCGCGTAGCCGATGAACCGATCTCCGAAACCCTCGTCTACCGGCTTATCAAACCGCTTTACGTCTATTGGAAGGAGATGGGCATTTACGAGCGCGACCTGACGGGTTTTGATGAAAGGCCGATTCTGCTCAATCGCACCACCGGCGACAACTGCGTCAATTGTCACGCTTTTGCCGATCAACGCAGCGACCGCATGCTGCTGCACCTGCGCGCCGGCGCGCCGGGCACAGCTATGCTTTTGGCCGAGGGAGGGAAGGTACGAAAAATCGATACCTCGACCGAATTCAACCGCGCCGTAGCATACCGCGACTGGCATCCGAGCGGCAAATGGATCGCCTTTTCCGCCAATACGGTCAATCAGTTCTTTCACGCCGTCGGCGAGAACCGCGACGTTTACGACAAGGCTTCGGACCTTGTTCTGTATGACATCGAGAACAACCGCATTACCGGCTCGCCGAAAACTGCGACCGAGATGATGGAGACTTATCCGGAATGGTCTCCGGACGGCCGTACTCTCTATTTCTGCCGCACCGATCCGTTGGAGAAATACGATCCGAGCGAGCATCCCTATCGCAAGATCAAGTATGATCTCATGCGCATTGCCTGCGATCCTGAAAAGGGCTTATGGGGTGAGGTCGAGCCGGTGTTCGAGGCGAGCCGTCTGGGCAAGAGCGTTACGCATCCAAAAGTTTCGCCCGACGGACGATATCTTTTATTTTGCCTGGCGGAATACGGCAATTTTTCTATTTATCGGCCGGACAGCGATCTCTATTTGCTCGATCTGCATACCGGTCAAGTGCGGGATGCGTGGGAGCTCAACAGCGACAAATCCGAAAGCTATCATTGTTGGGATGCAGACGGTCATTGGGTGGTTTTCAGCAGCAAGCGCGAAGACGGCCTCTGCGCGCGACCCTTTTTCAGTCGATTCGACGGCCGCGGCTTTTCCAAACCGTTCGTGCTGCCGCAAAAGGATCCGGCCATCTACAGGCGTCTGCTCAAAACCTATAATGTGCCCGAGTTGGTTTCCGGAAAAGTGAGCGTGGATCGTCGAGCGCTCTTGAAGGCGGCATGGAGCAGGGCGGTCAAGGCCAAGCTCGATCCGGAGCTCGGCCGCCGCGCACAGGATGAAGCCGACGAAATGTGGAAACCCGTTCCAAAGCCGTAAGTTTGCGGTTTGCCTTAACGCAGGAACTGCTCGGAGCGCTGCACGCCCAATGACTCGTAGATTTGGATGGTGGCTTTGGAGCGGTTGAGCGTGTAAAAGTGAATGCCGCGCACGCCGCTGTCGATGAGGTCGCGCACCTGCTCGCCCGCCCAATGCACGCCCGCCTTGGCCACGTACTCGTCGGTTTCGGCCCGCGCAATGAGCTTAAGCAGTCGCGCCGGCAGCCGCGCTCCGGCGGCCAATTCAGCCATGCGGTACATGCCCTGCCGCGATAGAATCGGCATAATGCCCGCAATGATCGGCACGCGAATCCCCGCCAATTCGCAGCGCTCGCGAAAATCATAAAAATCTCGGTTATCGAAAAAGAGCTGCGTGATGATGTAATCGGCGCCTTCGTCCACTTTGGCTTTCAGATAGTCCATTTCCAACAGCCGGTTGGGTGTTTCGGGATGGCCTTCCGGAAACCCGGCCACGCCGATGCTGAATTCGGGAAAATGTTTTTTAATAAAGCGCACCAAATCGGCGGCATAGAAAAAGCCGTCCGGTTCGGGTTTCCAGACAATGCTGCTTTTCGGGGGATCCCCTCGCAAAGCCAAAATGTTGTCGATGCCGTTTTGGGCATACCGGTCGAGAATGGCGGCAATCTCGCTGCGCGTGGAGCCGACGCAGGTAAGATGCGGCACAACGGTCAAATCAGTCTCGCGCGAAATCCTTAGGACCAGGTCATGCGTCTGTTCGCGGGTCGAGCCGCCTGCGCCGTAGGTTACGCTGACCCAGGACGGGTTGAGCGGCCGCAGCTCGGCAATGGTGCGGAATAAGAGTTCCCATCCTTCTGCGGTTTTGGGCGGAAAAAATTCAAAACTGAAAGTGATCGGAATTCGCGATAGAATTTCCTTGACCGTCATATAATAAATCCCTTTTCATCAAACAAGCCGATTAAGGTGCGACAATCGGCAAACAGGCAAATCGAAGCGTCAAAGGACTATATAGTCGACGCCCGTTCATGATCATGCTGCGGCAATAAGAGAGAGGGAAATAAAAAAGGCAGGACATTTTATTTATTAGACTAGGTTTTCGATAATGCGGCGAAGATAGTCCATATCTACCGGCTTGGGCACGAATCCGACAACTTTGAGATCCGAGGCACGTTGTTTAATGAGATCGATATCGTACCCGGTCATAAAAAGGATGGCGGTGTTTTGGTGATTGAGAATGGCGCGGGCGGCCTCGATGCCGTCCATCCCTCCGGCTAATCGAATGTCCATCAGGATGAGATTGGGTTTTATTCTAAGCGCGGTGCGCACCGCTTCTTCTCCTTTGGCTTCAGGTTTCGGCACCTCCAACCCCCAGCTTTGCAGCTCCATCTGCAGCAGTCTGGCCGTCAGCAGCTCGTCTTCCACGATCAGCACTTTTTTCCTACCCGTCGTCATACCCTCTCCCAATAAAGTTCCCTTTTCAAGACGATGCGGCAATAAAGCCCGTTGCGGTTTTCGAAATAAATCTCTCCGTCCAATTGATGCTCGATTTGACCGATGATGGTGTCCAGGCCGACTCCGGCATCCCGGCGATAATCGAATCCCGGCGGAAAACCCACGCCGTTATCGGCAACTTCGAGGATCAGTTCGTTCTGAGGACTCTTCTTCAACTTGAGCCGCATCTCCCCCGGCCGGCCGTCAGGCCAGGCGTGCTTGATCATGTTGGTGATCAGTTCACTGAGCACCATGCCGAGGGGCATAGCCGTATCCATAAGAACTTTGACGTCTTCCAACTCTTCGTGAATCTTGACGGTCTGAAAGACGGGGTGCGATCTCTTGAGCAGATCGATCAAATCGCGAAAATATTCCCCCAAATTGACATGCGATAAATCCTGCGCCTGATAAAGCTTTTGATGCACCAGCGCCATGGCGTGAATCTTGATCTCAATATTGCCGAGCATTTCCTTTATTTCCTGCGGCAGGGCCTTGATGCGCGATGCGTTTACCCGCAACATCGAGATGATCACCTGCATATTATTCTTGGTGCGGTGATATAGCTCCTGCAAAAGGCGCCTTTTAATTTCCAATTCCCTGCGCAACAGTTCTTCAGCTTTTTTGCGTTCCGTAATATCGCGCACGCTGCCGACGATCTTTTTCGCCCCGGTCACCGTGTCGATGCGTACTGCTACGGTGACGGCGCAGGGAATCAAGCTGCCGTCCTTGTTACGAAGAAGAATCTCTAAATCCGCGATTTGCCCCCCCTTAAGCAGTAGATCTCTAAAAATATATAAAATATCACCTTCGGTAAAATCGAAAAGGGAACGACCGATCAGCTCCTCGCGCGTATAATAGCCTTTGGAAAGAACGGCAATCGATGGGCTGATCTCTAAGAGATTGCCCTCGAGATCGCATTCAAAATAAACGTCCTGAATGTTTTCGAAAATGCCGCGGTATTTTTCCTCGCTGGTGCGCAGCGCCGCTTCGGTCAGTTTTTGATCTTCGATCACGTTCAGCAGCGCTCGCCGCGACTGCTCGGCCGTCGTCAGCAACCTTTCCCTTTCCCGTTCGGCCTGTTTGCGTTGCGTAATGTCGCTGACAATATGGACCGAGCCGATCATCTTGCCTGATTCATCTATAAGCGGATCCACCATAACTTCACAGATCAGGCCGTTAATTTCCATCTCCATTTTTTCGCGCCGCAGGCTGCTTTTGGCGAGTTCAAAGGGACAGTTCGGTACCGGGCTGTCGGTCTGGTGCACGAATCGGTAGCAAAATTGGCCGTAAAGTTCGTCAGCCGACTGCTTGGCGAATCGACAAAACGCTTCATTGCTTTGCAGAATTCGGTGATCGGCATCCAAAAGCGCAATGCCGTCCTGGATAGCATCAAAAGTCTGTTTCCATTGTCTTAGGGACTCTCTGAGCTTTGTTTCCAATTCCTTCAAAGCCGCCAAATGGCCGACGCTGGTTGCCGCGAGCGTCAAAAGCTGAAGATCAGATTCGGTAAACGACCTCTTGCTCAGGAGATTGTCGGCGGAAAGAAAACCCGCCATCCGTTCGCCGTCAAATAGACCTGCCACAATGTGCTGGCCATGGCCGACGACTTGGCCTTTTTCGTTTTGGAGGTCCGCCTCTTCGACAATAATCGATGGCTTTTTCGCCTCCAGCAGCTTCATTACATCCTTCGGAATGAAGTTTACCACGGCCTTCCGTTCATCGCGCAGCCTGCCGGTCTCGTCTACCCCCCAGGTTCCCAAGCAGCGCTTATTTTTATCATCCAAAATCCAAAAGGCAACACGATCGATGTGTAATTCGCCGATAATAAATTCAACGGAGCGACGATAGACTTCATCCGTAGTCTGTGCAAATGTCAATTGATTGGTAAAGTCAATTAATTTGATCAGCTTTTCAGAAAACTCCTTTTGCTCGTTTTCCGCACGGCGCAGTTGCGTCACATCTTGAAAAATGACCTGCAGCGATTCCAATTCACCGTTATTGTCGAAAATGGGTGAAACTTGATAATAAATATGGATGGGTTTCCCCCATTTGGTGATGTAAGGCTTTTCTCCCTCTGCCCTCTGACGTTTTTCGACGGCTTTGCGGAATTCATCCGCAAGACCAAACTGAATCAGCAACGGAAAATTGAGCAGATTGATGCTCATCGTGGCTTCGGCGGAAGGCGAACCGAGGATGCGCAGCGCCTCGGGATTGACGCTGGTGATACGGCCGTCCGGCAAGGCTGAAAGAATACCGACCGGCGCCGTTTCGAACAGCAGACGATAGTGCCGCTCCTGACGTTGCAGAGCTTCATCAGTCTGTTTAGCCTGCTGATGTTTCTCGCGCTGCGCCAGACAATTAAGAATAGCCGGCCCGACGCGGCGCAAATGCTCTTTTATAATATAATCCGCTGCTCCGGCTTTCATGCAGGCGACCGCCGTTTCTTCGTTCATCGAACCAGTGACCAAAATCAGCGGGGTATCGGGAACCTTGCTCTGAGCAATCCTGAGCGCCTTCATGCCGTCGAATTGGGGAAGACGGTAATCCGATAAAATAATATCGGGCTGAAAGGAGTCCAGCGCCTGGACATAGTCTTTTTCGGCATCAACAACTTGGATCACCGCATCCGGAAGCGTCTGTTGAACTTCCGCAATAACCAATTCGGCATCCTGCGGCGAGTCTTCGACAAGAAGAATGCGAACCGGATGGTTCATTTTCGAGTTCTCCTGATACCGGCCTTGCGAAACAGTGTTCACTGATCCGAATCGGCTTCCATGGTTGCTATTTCTCAATGAATCGGCTTCCTTTTTATCGGCATGCTTTGTCTCCGCGACGTCCCGCTCGGCGGCTGCGCTTTCCGTTGCTCTTTACTTTGATTGTAAAAAGACTATGTGCAGTATATTAAATTTTAAACCAACATGCAAGAAAAACAAGCCGTTTAAACAGGATGACAAAAGCTAAGGAAGTTATTCGAGGACGGCGGTATATTTAGGCGGTCGACCGAGTTCCGCCAACAGGCGGTTGACTTCCTGCTTGAGCTCCATCACTCGATTTTCACGCCCCAGCATGGCTTCATGCCAGCGCTGCAGCTCTTCCAGCTGTTCAAGCACTTTTTGTTCCGCTCGACGCCGCTCGGTAATGTCTTCCACGGCTCCTTCGTAATATAATGGTTTGCCTTGCTCATCTTTTACGAGTCGGGCATTTTCGCGCACGTAAATAACCGAGCCGTCGCGTCGCCTCCAGGCGGATTCCAATCCCAATACCATGCCGTCGCGCTCAATGCGGGAGCGGAATTCATTCCGCAGATATTGCGGCTCAAAGCCTTCTTCATTCAAATTGCGCTGCGCCAGCTCTTCAAACGAGTCATAGCCCAGCATTCTAACCAGCGCGGGATTGGCCATGAGGATGCGGCCGTCCGGCGTAGTGCGATAGATCCCGATGACGGTATTTTCATAAATCGTCCGGAAGCGCTCTTCGCTCTCTCTGAGTTCCTCACGAGTGCGCCTTTCGTCTTCCAGAATACTAAGCAACGCATTCTGCGCCCGCTTCCGGTCCGAAATATCGAACAGCACCGAAACGACACCGCTTGTCCGGTTATAACGGTCGATCAGTCGCTCGATGTTTACATCAAAATAAAAGGTATGACCATCGAGGGTGAGCTCGACTTCATGGCGAGAGTAAAGCCCAGTTGCCAGTACATCCCGTTTCAAAGCCTCCAGTCGGCCTGCTTGAGAGGGAGGGAAAACTTCGGCATCGGTCTTTCCCAGCAGTCTTTTTTCATTGAGAAGCTCGTGGTGTCCATAAACCCAGGAATACCGTAGGGACTCATTTTGGTAACAAACCGTAATAGGGGCATTTTTGAAGGCAAAAGCGAAGCGACGCTCGCTTTCCCGCAGGGCATCCTCGGCCCGTTTGATGCGCAGAAAAGCTTTAATGGTTGCGATTAGCGTTTCATTATCGACGGGATATGTCAAATAACCGTCGGCTCCCTGATCAACAGCGAGCAGACGCTCTTCGCCGCTCTTGGCCAAAGCGGTCAAGTGCACAATCGGAATGCCGGCGGTGTCACTGCGGGACTTGAGGATGCGGCAGACTTCAATGCCGCTGATATCCGGGAGGACAACATCCAAGAGGATGAGATCCGGTAAGTGTTCGGCCAAGCGCAAAGCCTCTTCGCCGGTTGATGCCTCCAGAAGCTTAAAATGATTTGCTCTAAGAACATGTCCTACGGCGTAACGCATGGCGTCATTGTCATCAACGTGCAGAATGACGGTCTGAGTCGGTTCAGCCATTTTCATGGTTCTCCATAGGGTAGTAAATCTTTTTCAGCGCTTCTTTGACTGCCGAAATCGCCGCCTGCCGACTGACGCTGCTCTTGTTCAGAATTGCCAGTGTTTTTTGACGCAGCACTTCTCTTTCTTCAGGGTCAAGGGCTTTGGAGGTATTGATAATGACTGGAATCGAGGCCGTAGCAGCGTCGCCTTTGAGCCTTTCCAGGACTTCAAAGCCGGTCATACCCGGCATAAGCAGATCCAAGAAAATCACATCCGGCAGTTCGGATTGAGCCAAACTCAATCCCTGCCCGCCGTTTTCTGCTTCAAAAACGGTAAAATTGCCGCCGGCCAGATGTCCTTTCAGCAAATAGCGGGCGGTTTCTTCATCGTCAATAATAAGGATTTTTTTCACCGGTCGTCTGGCAGCCAGCTCGCGCAGCTTAGCGTTCAGCCACTGCGGATCGACCGGTTTGACGCAATAATCGTCGGCGCCGAATTGCAATCCCTTGTCGGCGTCTTCTAAAACACTAACGACAATAATCGGAATTCGACGGGTTGCCGCTTTGGACTTGATTTCGGTCAGCAGCGCCCAGGCGTCTTCCTCCCCGCTTCCCGGAAGCAAAATGTCGAGGATGATCGCCGCCGGTATACGCGTTTGCAGGCAAAGACGACCTTCTTCCAACGTATAGGCTTGTATAATTTCAAACTCACTCTCGTCAAAGAAACGGGCATAGGCGTCCTGGGCTGCGCGATCATCCTCGATGATCAGAATTGGCTTTTTCTTTTCCGTTTTCTTTGCTTCTGCAGCAGTTGCATCGACAATCAACCGCAGCGGCAACGTTACGCGAAAAACCGAGCCTTTACCTAATTCGCTTTGAACCTCTATGGATCCGCCCATCAGTTGCGCCAGCTTGCGGCAGATCGGCAGCCCGAGGCCGGTGCCGCGCGGCGCTCCTTTTTGGGCGGCTTCCACCTGCACATACTCCAGAAAGATACGTTCCTGATCTTCCGGGGCAATGCCGATGCCGGTATCGGAGACGGCAAAAATCACCCTCTCATTTTGCCTATCTATGCGGGCCGAAACGCGAATTTCACCCTGAGGTGTAAATTTAATCGCGTTGGAAATCAGATTGCGCAGAATTTGCGTCACTTTCCCGGGGTCAAGGATCATCGTGGGCATGGCCGCCGGCAGTTCGAAAATCAATTCGACCGGCTTGTCGCCCAGCAGCGGCCGCAACATGCCGCGCAAGCCGCTGAACAGTTCTTCCACTGTGCACTCGCGCGGCCGTAACTCAATGCGACCGGATTCGATGCGGGCCAAGTCCAACAAGTCGTTGACCAATTCGGTCAGTTCTTCAGCAGCGCGATGAATGTACCGGACTTGCTTTTCCTGCTCCGGCGTCAGATCGCCGTCGGTCCGGTCAAGCAACAGTTGAGAGAGAGCGAGCACAGCGTTGATCGGCGTGCGAAACTCATGGCTGACATGCGAGAGAAATTTGGTTTTAAGCTGATTGACGTCGCGCAATTGCTGCATTTTTTCTTCCAGCTCCGCATGCAAAGCCGTTACACCGCGATAGCTGTCTTCCACCTCCTGTTGTCGGCGCTGCAGTTCGTCGAGAGTGCGCATCAAATCTTGATTCTGCCGACGGAGTTCTTCCAAGGGCGATTGAGCGGCCGCGGCCGCGAGCGTCGCACTGATGCGTTTGATTAAATTTGCATCTACGTTCAGCATCTGCGGCAATCGCTTGCCAAGAATGACACGCGTGCCGCGGCTCGGCGCGCTGTCGATTTGGAAAAAGTCCATCAGTCGACGACTGCCGAGGATGCCTGTCCCCAGGCCGGTTTTGGAAGTATAACGTCCTTCAAGAATGCCCTGGACGTCCTTAATGCCGGGGCCATGATCGCGAATTTCAACCATCAGCATCCAGGATTCGGCAGGTTTTTCCAGTCGATACTCGACCGTGCCGCCTCCGGCATAGAGAAAAGCATTGCGGGCGATTTCGGACACGGCGGTGCTGAGGCGCGTCTGCTCGTTGCGGTCAAAGCCCAGCAGTTCAGCCAGCAGTCGCGCTCGCTGCCGCGCCGCTACGACATCTTGTTCAATCGAAATGTCCATCCGACTGAGAATATCGGTCATGATTCGGCCCTCGCTTTATAACCACCACCGTCCCGTCGTCGCGTTGTCGATAAAAATCACGAAACAGCACGCCGGCGATCAAGGCTGCTCGGTGATTGGCAAGCCCGGGATAGTCTTTCAAATCCCAGCGCGTCGACAGGCCGTCGGTGTGAACCACCAGCAGAGGATAAGACTCTAACGGCAATGAGATTTCTTCTAATCGCCGCACCTGTTCGCCGAGGATGCCTTCCATTGACAAAAAGCTGCGATAGAGTTGTCCTCTCAGCATTCGACCGGCGACATTGCCGATTCCTGCCTGCCGCAAGATCCCGCGCCGCCAATCTGCTTCGACAATCAATGCCGCACCGCCGCGCGTGTGGTAAAGCGCTTTATGCACCGTTTCCAGAATGATTTTGGGCGACTCGGAAGCCACTGACGCTGCACTTCGACAGGCAGCCTCAGCCGCTTCGGCGGCGATCATGCCGTGTCCCAAGCCGTCGAAAACCATCAGCACCAGACGATCGCCGATTCCGAACAAGGCCCAACAATCACCGCACCGGATTTCGCCTTCCAAGGGAACGCAGACACCGCCGATATCCGCCGTTGGCGGTTGGGGCGGCCTTGATTGATAAAGCGTGCTCAAAACAGCGGTGCCGCGATCCGTCTGAGTATAAAGATCAAAGATATCGGACATCCTGAGCACTGCTCCCAAACCTTGGCCGGCGGTTCCGGCCGTGCTGAAGCCGTCGCGCAGGCATTCGATCGGATCTTCCATGCCGGGCCCCTTGTCCAAGGCCAGGATATCCAACCGCGGTACGCCGTCGACATCTGTTGAGGAAATCACCAGCCGACC